>JBOGVX010000061.1:0-31823 GCA_050693165.1 Actinomycetota bacterium
CCAACTGAGGCCTTCTTGAGCAGCTTCTCCCTCTCCGGATGCGCCTCGAGGTTGGCCTGGATCAGACCTCCGATCATCGAGGCTATGCCGTTCGGCTCCCGGTCCGTGAACTCGACCGTCGCGGTCACGGTTTCAGGAGGACCTTTGTCGCCTCCCGGCGGTCGAACAGCTCGTAGCCCTTCGGCGCTTCATCGAGCGAGAGGGTGTGCGAGATGATCGGCAGAGGGTCGATCTTCCCGTCGGCGACGGCTTGCATCGCCTGCTCCCACCACGAGTGGATCGGGCAGATCCCACCGAAAACGAACTTGAGCATCCGGAACCAGGCCATGCCGAGCTGGATCTCGGTCGACTCGGTAACGTACATGCCGATCACACAGACCGTGCCTCCCGAGCGAACGACCTCCTGAGCTGACTCGAAAGCCGGAACAGCTCCGACGGCCTCGATCACGACGTCCGCGCCTCGGCCATCGGTCCTGTCCGCGACCGCCATCTGAGCGTTCCGCTCACTCACGTTGATCGGGACCGCGCCGACCTTCTCGGCAAGCAGCAGCCGGTCCGCCTGCATGTCCAGGACGAGCACTTCCTTCGGGTCGTGGAGCAGGGCGGCCTGGGCCGCGAAGAACCCGACCGGCCCGGCGCCGATCACGGCGACCGTGTCGCCCGGCTGGATCCCCGCGATCGCGGCGCCGTAGAAACCGGTCGTGAGGATGTCGCCGACGAACAGCGCGCGCTCGTCATCCATGCCCTCGGGGATCTTCAAGAGGTTCACGTCGGCGGTCGGGACACGAACGAGCTCCGCCTGGGTTCCGCCCGGGCTGTCGGCCGCCATACCAGCGCCGAGGTTCTTGAAGTCGTCGCAAAGCGAAGTCTGGCCGTGCTTGCAGAACCAGCACTCGCCGCACACAACATTGAAGGCGATCACGACTCGGTCGCCCTCCTTGAAGCCCTTCACGTCGTCGCCGATCCGCTCGATGACGCCCGCGCCCTCGTGGCCGAGCTGCTCTCCGGGCGCCATCGGCGCCTTGCCGTGGAAGAAGTGGAGGTCAGAGCCGCAGATCGCCGAGGCGGTGACCCTCACGACCGCGTCGGACGGATCCTCGACCTGTGGCTCGTCGATCTCGTCGACACGAACCTTGCCGACGTCCTCGTAGACGACGGCCTTCATGCCTCGTCGGGGAACTCTGTGGGCACGGTCTGGGCGAGGTTCACGAGCTCGTTCGAGGCCTTCACGTAGCGCACGATCGTGGGCAGGTCGCCCTTGAGCTTGAGCTTGCCCTGCATCATGCCCTTGATCGGGTCGAGCTCCTTGTTGATGACTTCCTTCCACCGGCTGTACGGGGCACGGATCAGGAACTTGGACTTCTCGCCCTCTTCGGGAGTGGTGATCTTCCCCTGGCGACATTCGCCGTGCCAGAGGTCGAGCCACGCCCATACTGTCTCGGGCACGCCCTTGTCGGGCTCGGCTTCGATCACGTAGGCGACGTCGCCCTCCCAGGTAGCAGCGGCCTCCTTGTAAGCGGGGCTGCTGTTGATGCGCTCGACGTACTCCTTGAGCCATTCCTCGCTCGGGAACAGTGCCATCCATGCCTCCTTCGGGCTCGATCGGCCGAAGTAAAGCACTTCGGCGGCGCTCGGGGGCGGCCGTATCCTTCCCGGCCCACCCGGCGATTACAGAACAGAGAGTCGAGCGCAGATCTACTAAGGAGGTCCTAATGCGCATAGCCTCAGCTGTAACGCTCCGCGGGATCCTCGCTCCCCTGCTGGCCGTTGCGATCGTGCTCGCTGGTGCCGGCGCCGCGTTGGGCACGGCCGAGAACGTGGAGATCGACGCGGTACCCGACAACCACAGCAACTCCGGAGGCGCCAACGACACCTCGCCTGGCTCGGCGAACGCCGAGACCTGCGACGCGAACCTTGGGGACTTCACCGACACGAACGGCGACGACGCCTGGGATACCGGAGCGACAGTCAGCACGGGCCGAGTGCACGCTGTGTGCGTGTCGGCCGAGGACGACACCGGAGCCGAGCTCGAGGCGCAGATGGTGACCCTGACCTCCACCGGCACGGGCTCGCTGACGGACTCGCTGGGGGGCACGCCGACCACGACGAGCTCCTCGCCAATCACGAGTGGGTACGCCCTTTTCTACGCGTTCTCCTCCACTGCCGGCAGCCAGTTCCTGTCCGCGAGCATCAGCGGGATCGCGGACACGGATGCGGCGACCATCACCTGGGCGACTCCTCCGCCCGCATGCCCCGGGTTCGAAGGCAGCAAGGTGAACCAGGTGGTCGGGACGACCGGTAACGACGTGCTCACCGGAGGGCGCGGTAAGGACGTTATCTGCGGGCTCGAGGGCGACGATGTCCTCAGCGGGCTTTCGGGCAAGGACACCGTGCTGGGAGGCTCGGGCAACGACATGCTGAACGGCGGCAACGGCAAGGACAAGCTATTCGGAGAAGCGGACAACGACACGCTGAACGGCGGCAACGGAAAGGACGGCCTGGACGGCGGTTCCGAGGTCGACAGCTGCAGCGGCGGTCGTGGCAAGGACGCGGAGACGGGCTGCGAGTAGGCAGTATCCGAGGGACGGAATAGTCGCTTTAAGGCTGTAAGACCCGCACCGCCCGCGGGACACCCCGGGGAAAGAGGGAAGGCCGGTATCTCCGGTCTCATGTCCGCGGCGGGGCCGGGGAAAGGACTGGGTGCCGGCCCTAGGGCTTGGACCCAGGAAAGAAGGCGGAGCAGCGGGCGCTCCGCCTTCTTCTTTTCGCAGGTCAGGGCCCGAGAACGAGTGCTAGGGTCAGCCTGTGAGACGCCCGGGTTTACTTCTCACGATCGCCATAGCCTGGATCGGCGTGGTGGCCGGACACGCGGCCGCCTACTTTCTGACCTATCCCTCCCAAGGGATCCGGCACGTCCACCTGGCCGTCACCGGGCACAGCTGGCTGGGACTCGCCACCGCTTCGCTCATCGCCGTTATCCCCGTGATCGTGCTCTCGGTTGCCATCCGGTCGATCCGCACCGAGGCAACCTGGTCGGGGCCCAACCTCGCCCTGGTCCTTGCCGCCATCCAGATCCCTTCCTTTGCCGTGATCGAGACCATGGAGCGCGGCTGGTCCGTCGGACAGGCTCTCTCGGACCCCGCGGTGTTCTTCGGCCTCATCCTTCAACCACTGCTCGCGGTCATGGCGGCATGGGTTCTCGAGCTGCTTCGTCGCACGGTCCGGGCGATCATGACGGGACTCCACCCCCTCGCTCGAGCACGACCCGGTCAATTCCCGCCACGCGTGAACGAGCCTCACGCACCGAGGCTCTGGCTTTTACGCCACTCCCGCCGGCGAGCTCCACCTGCTCTCCTCTACGGCTGAGCCAAGGGCCGTACACAGCAGCTCTTCGAGTTCACGCCAGGTCGGCTGAACCATCCGCCGTACTGGAGCGGAAACCAGAAGGAGGAGCGATGAAGCTACGAGGATCACCCCGATCCAGGCGCCGCAGCATGCTCGCGGCCGCCGCAATTGCATGCGCGGCTCTGATCATGCTCCCCGCCGCACCGGCAAGCGCCCACGAGCATCGAATCGTGGGCAGCGTCGAGGTTGTCGTCGGGTGGGGTAGCGAACCCACTTACGCGGGTTACCTGAACGCCGCGGAGATCAGCGTCCACGAAGTGGGGCCGTCAGAGGAAGGGGAGGGCCCGCCAGTCTCGGATGTGGAGCTCATGGTCGAGGTCTTCTTCGGAGACGAGGACTCCGATGTCTCCACGGGCCCTCTGCCCATGGAGGAGGCTTTCAGCGAGCCTGGCCTCTTCGGCGCCGACCTCATACCGACGCGACCGGGAACCTACACCTACCGCTTTACCGGGACGGTGGCCGGCGAGCCGTTCGACGAGGTGTTCACATCGGGCCCGGACACCTTCTCCGATGCGAACGTGCCGGGGGAGATCCAGTTCCCCGAGCAGGACCCGACCAACGGAGAGCTCGCGGAATCGATCGAGCGGCTCGGCTCGCGCGACGACGACTCCGGTGGCGGAGGCGACCTGGCCCTGTGGATCGCTCTCGGCAGCGGAGTGGTTGCGCTGGTCGCTCTGTTCGCTGCGACCAGAAAGCGCACATCGGCCTGAGCGGATGAGCGTTAGGGCTAGGCGGATCTGGGCAGGCGCGGGCGTCGCCATGGTGGCGGCGCTGATGCTGCCGAGTCCTGCCCGGGCTCACGCGCTGCTTTCCGGATCCGAACCCGCGGAGGGCGCAAGACTCACGTCGCCTCCCGAGGAGGTCGTCCTCCGACTTACCGAAGCTCCCGAGCTTGCGCTCTCGTCCATGGAGCTTCTCGACACGAGCGGCGGCGAGATACCCACCGACGGCCCCGAGGCGGTTCCGGGGCAATCGACCTCCCTGCGGCTCCCGCTGCCCGAGCTGCAGAAGGGCGTCTACACCGTCACGTGGCGCACGGTCTCGCGAGTGGACGGGCACCCGAGCGGAGGCGCGTTCGCTTTCGGGATAGGCGTGTCCCCCTCAGAGGTGGCTCAGGTAGCCGTAACGACTCCGGAGACGCCCGACCCCTCCCCCCTCGAGATGGTCGGCCGGCTGATCACCTTCGTGGGGCTGGGACTCGTCGTCGGGGCCACCTGGATAGGAGCCCTCGCATTTCCCCAACCTCCACGAGCTTTGCGGCGCCTGGCCGGATGGGCATGGGTCGGTGGTTTGGTGGGGATCGCTCTGCTCGCCGTTGCCCAGCAGCGAGGGTCGGGCGCGGGTTTCGCGGAGTTCCTACCCACCAGGCCCGGGCGGGCGATCCTGTACCGGGGAGGAGCGCTTGCTCTGGCCGGAACGGGCCTGCTGGCGGCCCGGCTGTGGACCGCCTCTCAGCGTCGGGCGCTGCTCCTGGCAGGAGCGGCCGCTGCCGGCGCGATGCTCGCCCACGTCACCGCCGGACACGCCGCGGCGCGAGGCGACCTGGCATGGGCGAAGGTCGTCGCACAATGGGTCCATTTCCTCGCGGCAGCCGTGTGGCTCGGGGGCCTCGCCGCGTTGCTCGTGGGCATCCGTGGCAAGCCCGACGGAGCCAAGACATCCGCGGTGCGACGCTTCTCTCTGGTTGCCGGCGTGGCCCTGGGGGCCGTGGTCCTGACCGGAGTGATTCGCTCCATCCAGGAGATCGGTAGCTGGAGCGGACTTTTCACAACGGGCTACGGCATCGCGGTACTCGTTAAGGCGGGGCTCATCCTCGCGCTGGCAGCGCTCGGCGCGATCAACCGTTACCGGAACGTTCCGAAGGCCGGAAGCACGCTCACGGGGTTGCGAACGATCTCTCGCGGCGAGCTTTCCCTGGCCGTTGCCGCGGTGGGAGCCGCCGCGGTCCTCGCGACGCTGGTTCCCCCCGCCTCCGTTCCCGCACTGGCCGGCCCTCCTCCAGGACTCACGGCGACGGGCGCCGACTTCGCAACCTCGGTGCGAGTAAAGCTCGACGTGAGCCCCGGCTCCCCCGGGCCCAACCGGTTCTCTTTCACTGCTACCGACTACGACTCCGGCGATCCCGTGGATGCTGACGTCAAGCTGCGGTTCCGTTCCCTCGCGGTCACCGGGGCGGAATCCGAGCTAGAACTCGCGCCGACAGATGACGGGGTATACGAGGGCACCGGCTCTAACCTCGCGTTCGGTGGACCGTGGGCCGTGTCCGCGGTGATCCAGCAGGCGGCGGACTCGACCGAGGTCTTGCTCGAGCTGGCCACGGTCTGTCCGGCGATCCAGATCGACTCCCCGAAGCCGAACCTGCCGACGGTCAACGTCGTCGACACACCCGACGGGGGCTCCGTCGAGGGCTACCTGATCGAGCTCGGTGGCAGCAGCTACGAGGTCCACTTCACATTCATCGCGCCTGGCGGTAAGGAGGTGCCGGTGAAGGGCCTTCCCAGCATGACCGCGTGGAGGCCGGGCACCCCGCCCCTCAGCCTCGAGCCGATCCCGCTCACACGGGGCCACTTCATCGCGAACGCGGAGCTGGAAGCCGGGGACTGGAGGTTCGACGGGACGGCGACGTCAGCCGGTGGCTCTTCCTCGGGGTGCTTCGAGCAGCAGCTGGCCGCTTAGCTCGCGGGGGGGCACATCCAGGGGTCGGGCGAGAAAGGCCCGCCGCCCCGTGAAGCATTGACCGCTGCGGTGACATCGATCGCTCCCGCACCGGCAAGGTGCCTGTCGTAGCCGGAGATCGGGTCAGCCGTGGATCGAAGGATGTCCATGACCTGCGCTGAGGTCAGGAAACAGCCAGACCCCTTCAGCGCAGCCGACTGCATCAGGGCGATCGCGCCCGCCACGTGAGCGGCCGCCACGCTGGTGCCCGACAGCGCGACGTAGCGGCGATCGACACCGACCTGCTTGAGGTCGGGTCCCGCACCAAGGATCGATCCCGGAGGCTGCGCGTAATGAGCGAACCCCGGTCGCCTGGCAGCTATCACGCCCGTTCCGGGCGCTGATAGGAACGGCTCGTACCGGAACGTCTCGCCTCGAGCCTCCCTCGGAACGGGGTCTCCCCGAGACGAGTAGGCCTCGACGGAGCCACGTGACTTCTTCGGCGTGGCTGCCACGCCGATCGCTTCAGGTCCCGCCGCAAAAGGATTGAAGTGGCAGGTCGCCGCGGCCGAGCAGTCGCTCGGGGTCGGGCCCTCGTTGCCGACCGGGAAGACGACGGTTATCCCGTACCAGGCCAGGTCTCGAAGTACGAACGTCATGGGGTGCCACGGGTCGTGCAGGCCGTCCTGCGTCCAGCCGGCGAGGATCACCTTCGCGGGGTTGATGGGTACGAACTCGGGACACAGAGGTGGTCGGCAGCCCTCGAGACCCGTCGAGATCACGTAGTTGATCCCGGCCATGACACCGAGCAGCGAGAGCTGCGTGTACTGGTCGACGGCCACTTGGGGTGTGAGGGTATCCGCGACACCCACGCCGATGATGTCGGCTCCGGGCGCCACGCCCGTGTAACGGCCACCTGAGACCGTCCCGTCGCCGGCCGCGACGCTGGTGAGGTGGGTACCGTGGCCGCTCGTGCCCTCGGAGTCCTGGAGCTGGGGGCTGTAGAAGGTCCCCGCGCACGGGTCGGTGTAGGGACCAAACATGTCGCGGTCTCCGACGAGGACTCGGACATTCAGCTTCACCCTGGGACCGTATTTGATGTCCGGGTGGGTAGCGTCCACGCCGGTGTCGATAACGCCGATCGAGACGTCCTTGCCGGTAACTCCCACACCTTCCCAGACGGTGCTCGGGTCGCCGTTGAAAGCCGTGAGCACGCTCTTGTCGAGGGCCGGAGTGAGCGGATGGTCTCCCCAGACCGAAACGGCGCCAGGCGCCGCGGCCAGCGCCTCGACCTGCTTCGTGGTGCTGGCACAAGCCAGAGCGACGGATAGATGGTCGAAGACCTGAGCCTGGAACCCGTTCGCCTCCAGGTAGGCGGCGACCTCGCTGCGATCTACCTTGGTGCGGTCGAACGTCAGGATCGCCGGCGCGGAACCAAGACTGTCGAGGTTGCTCAGGAGAACCGGGTCAATGACCGCCCGAGTCGAATCTGCGGAGGCAGGCACGGCTGGAGAACCGGGCAGGGCCAGCACGCCGACCATCACGAGGATGCCCACGACATGCATGCGGATACGCCCACGCCCGCTCATCAAAGGAGAGGTACGCGACCGCACCCCGATACCCCTTTGTGCATGTGCACAAAGGGCCGACGGGGTGTCTCGGTGAATCCTTCCCTCAGGACCCATACCGGGCAACGGCAGCGGGAGGAAAGTTGTTGAAAGTCTTCGCCAGGCGGGCACGCATCATCCTGGGCGTCCTCGTTCTGTCAGGGTCGCTGCTGGGACAGGCCCCCGCACATTCAAAGCCCCTGATCCCGCAGGCGCTCCGCGGCATCACGGTGCCCGTCGGCTTCGGCGTCAACACGTTCGCCGCGACCCCCGGCTTCCTTCCGAGCAGCCTTACCTTTGGTCCCGACGGACGTCTCTACGTCGCGGCCGTTCGCCAGGGGACGGGCGGATTCATCAATGTCGGCCAGATCCTCGCCTTCGAGGACCTCGGCGGGGTCGCCGGAGCGCCACAGATCGTGGCCGAGGGCTTCGGCCAGGTACTCGGCGTGGCCTTCGGGCCCGACGGGACCCTCTACGTCTCCGACAACAACACGAGCAACTTCACGGGGCAGATCCTGGCCCTCCGAGACGCCAACTCCGACGGCCTGTACGAGCAGCGTCGCACCGTTCTCCAGAACATACCCAACGGCAGGCACCAAACCAACGGGATGAGCTTCGGGCCCGATGGGATGCTGTATGTGGCCAACGGGAACGCCACCGACGACGGCCTCGAGTGTGGGCCGCCCGACGGCGAGGCCTGCCCATCGACCGAGAAGAAGCCGTGGACCGGGGCGATCCTTCGGGTCAACGCGGCCTGGAACAACGTGGACCTGCAGGCAGACGTCCGGGTCGACGCGGATCAGACCTTCGCCCCGGACGGCATGGACGACGAGAGCGTTCTGGTCTCCCCCGGCTACCGAAACATCTTCGACGTCGACTTCTGGCCCGGCGACCCATCGATGATCTACACGCCGATGAACGGTTCGGACATGCCCGCGTCGAACGAGCCGCTCTTCAGGACCGACGTCGACGACACCAGGGTCGTTGGTGAAGATGCACAGGGCAACCCGATCTGGGGGCCGATAATCGACGACGCCGGTTTCCCCTCTTGCCTGTACAGCCCGCACGCCAACAACTGGCCTTTCCCGTCGACCGAGAACCCTTTCCACGACCATCCCGAGACCTTCGATCCCGACGACAACCCGAACAGCGCTGTCACCGATAAGTTCGGTCCCTGCGACAGGAACCGGGTGCTGCGACCGATCATGTTCTTCAACGAGGCCCACAACGGCACAACGGGCCTCGCCTTCGAGCGCGGGGACAACTTCCCCGACGACTACGACGGGGACCTGTTCGTGGGCGAGTGGGGCAGCATCTGGAACACCAACGGGGCCTCACCCACCGGACACAAGATCACTCATATCGACATCGGACCCGACGGGCTCCCGGAGAGAAAGCGAGAGTTCATGACGGGAGCGATCCCGATGGACGTGACCTTCGGCCCCGACGGAGCGCTCTACGTCGCGGACATGCAGGGCCTGGTCTACCGGGTCGCCAACATCATGGAGTACCCGGACACGGCCACGGTTGAGATCACCGCCGGTCAGTTCATCCCTCAGATCGCCGTGATCCCCAAGGGGACGTCGGTGCTGTGGGTGAACCTCGACACTTCGGCACACAACATCCGTCAGGTCGCTCGTGTCCGCGTGGACAACCCCGATACGGCGCCCCTCTGCGTCACGGGCGTGTCCGGCACCTGCGGCGAGATGGATTCGCCGAGCAACATCGCTCCAGGCAAGTCCTACAAGTACAGGTTCGGAGAGCTGGAGGGAACCTGGATGTACACCTCCGATGTCCAGCTGACCGATCCCACGATGCTGGGTACCGTCATCGTCGCGCCGGTGAACCGATGACCCGCGGACCTCGTCACGTCGTCGTCGGCCTCGCCCTCCTTGCCGGCATCCAGCTCCTCGTGTTCCCAGCCGGTGCTCAGATCCCCGCGGCCGGATTGCTCAGCAGCCACGAGATGGAGCTCGAGACCAACCGGCCGAACCTCGTCGGGAACAGCCTCGACTTCTTCGAGCGCCGCCTGCCCGATGGAACCATCAAGCGCTACGCGGTTGCCGCCACCCACGTGAACGGATTCGACATCCTCGACCTCAGCAACCCGCTTAACCCGACCGTCGTGGGCCGCTTCGTGACCCCCGGCAGCAACTACCACCCGTGGGTGCAGGTGAACGGGCCTCGCAACATCGTCGCGCTCTCGATCGAGGATCCCGCTGGGGCAACGGTGAGCCACACCGGGTCTACGGGCATCGAGTTCGTCGACATCAGTGACGTGACCAATCCCACCAGACTCGGGGTCGTCGACGGACTGGTGGGGCCACACACCATCCGGATGATCGGCCCGGACCACATCTACACGAGCAACCCCACCTTCATCATCGACTACTCGTCCTTCCCGATCGGCGCCGAAGATGTGAAGCAGAGCGCGATCTGCGGCCACGAGTTCTCCCCCGACACGAACAATCCCGGCAGGACATACGTCGGCATCTGTGGAGCGGTCGGCAAGTGGGGGATTCTCGATACGACCGACCCATGGAATCCGGTGCTGCTCCACCAGGAGTTCGACAACAAGCTCGAGTACGCGCACGAGGTCTACCCAGCTCCGGATTCCTCCTTCGTCGCCGTCGCGGACTTCCGAGGTGGCGGACAGACTTGGGTCAAGTGCCCAGGCGGGGCGCTCCACTTCTACGACATCAGCGGCAAGTACAAGCCGGGCGCGAGCTTGACGAACCCCGAGAAGATGGGGGTGTGGCACATCCCCTTCACCGGCACTCTGCCGGTCGATCCGAGCGCACAGAACGCTGCACTGCCCAACTGGGGTAGCTGCACCCTGCACAGCTTCCAGTTCCAGCCGGAGCGGCTGCTCATCACCGCAGGCCTCTACAGTGCGGGAACCTGGGTCATGGATCCATCAGGTCCAACGGCGACCGGGGGCGACTACGACGAGTACCCGGGGAGCACCACCCTGCCCTTTGGGCCGACGACCTGGGGCAACACGAAGGGAAACTTCCTGGCGGAGGGAGACTTCGTTAACGCCAGCCAGTGGCTGCCTTTCGACGTCCCGCCCTCCAAGGACCACGTCTACACGAACGGTTTGGTTCGGGGGCTCGACGTACTTCACTACCACGGCACTCCTCCCAAAAAGCTCTCGCGCCTGAGGATCGCCGCGTCGGCAACTGGCGGAGTGGTCGGCGGCATCCTGGACCGTTACGCGGTGCTGACATACGAGGGCTGGGTCAACAAGCCCCTGGCAGGCATGACTGTCGAGATCCGATCAGGAGGCACCACGGTGACCGCGACCACGGGCGCCGATGGCTCGTTCTCGGCTAACCTCGGCCTGGCCGCGGGATCACACCAGGTCACGGTCACGTGGGTGGGTAACGAAGACTTCGAGGTCTCGAGCCTCAGCCGCCAGGTAACGGTCTAGCTTCGGCCGCGGTCGGCGGCTTCAGAGAACGTGGACGAAGCCGCACATCCCCTGGCACTTGCCCCCAACGATGCCCGAGTGGATGACGCAGCGGTAGAAGTACGTCTTCTTCTTCTTGAACTTCTTCTTGAACGAGTCCCCCGGCTGGAGCTCCGTGTTCACCCACTTCCCGTTGTAGGAGGTCAGGTCGTGCATCTCGGAGTCCGGGTTCTTCCACTTAACGCTGTCACCGGCGCCGATGTAGGTGTGGACCTTTTTCCAGGCGTCCTTGGAGAGTGCTTTGACCGTGTAAGTCTTGGCGAGCCCCGTCCCGGACATGGAGACGAGCAGCACGGAGGCCACAGCCGACACGAAGACCCTCTTCACGCGCTTCACAGCTCAATGCTATCCCAGGCCCGGGATAACATCTCGGACTAGGAACGCTCCATGAGGAGCAGGGTGTAGCCGATGACGTTGAACATCGCGTGAGCCCCGATCGGGGCGATCAGCGAACCGCGCTTCTCGTACACCCACGCCAGCCCCAGACCCACGAAGAACATCGCGAGGATCAGCAGCGGGTCGCCGTGGAAGATCGCGAAGACCAACGCCGAGATAACGCCCGACTTCACGAAGCCAAGCCTTCCCCGGAGCGAGCCGAAGAGGAATCCCCTGAAGAAGACCTCCTCCCCCAGCGGGGCCGCGACGACGACCGCGAAGGCGCCCAGAACGACCTGCATGGTGGATGGGTTTCCGGGAACGATCGGCTGATCTATCGGGTCGGGAGGGCTGCCGGTTAGGGCACTCCAGACCGCCACTATCAAGGGCAGGATCACGAATCCCACCACGCCGAACAGCCCCACGCCGAACCAGGCACCCACGGCGAGGTCGCGGGCCGCCCGATCGCTGCGAAGCCCCAGGGCCGCGATCCCCTGGCGGTGACGCGCGCTCACCCAGGCAACCGAGAACACGAAGAAGGCTGCTGAGAGAGCAACCGCGCTCAACAGGATCGAGGTGCCGCCCCCGCCGGCGCCGCCGGCGGCCAGCACTACGGCGACCAGGATGCTCGCGCAGAGGGCCGCGAGAGCGACCGGTATGGCCTCCCAGGGCCTCCAGGGGGTGATGACGGGCTGTTCCACGGAGTGCATCATCCCACCGTCCGCCCGAAAGCCGAGAAGCCAGCAAGGCAGGTATCATCCGCAGGCCCTTCGGGGAAGGACCCCCTTTGAAGACCCTGCTCGTTACGAACGACTTCCCGCCCAAGGTCGGGGGCGTCAACCATTACACGGCCGAGCTCACACGTCGCTTCCCGGCCGGCGAGGTGATCGTCTTCGCGCCCATCTGGCCCGGGGCCGAGGAGTTCGACGCCAACTTCCCTCACCCGGTCGTGCGCTGGGGCACCAGGAGCATGTATCCCACCGGCTCCGTGAAGGAGCGGGTCATCGAGCTGATCGAGAGCGAGCAACCGGACATCGTTCTGTTCGGGGCGGCAGCACCCCTGGCGCTCATGGGCCGAGCGGTCGAGAAGCGAACCGGCGTGCCATTCGCGGCATTCACACACGGCGTCGAGCTGTGGGCAGGACAGGTGCCGGTGACCCGCGGGCTGCTCGCCCAGGTGGCCCGGAAGGCCGCCCTCATGACGTGCGTCTCGGAGTGGGCCGCCAATGAGCTTCGCCAGATGGTCGGCCCCGGCCCGCGGATCGAGCTGCTCCCGCCGGGCATCGATCGCGAGCGCTACCACCCGGGCGTGTCGGACGCGGCGATCCGCGAGCAGCACGGGCTCGACGATCACCCGGTGATCGGCTGCGTCTCGAGGCTCACGCTCCGCAAGGGTCAGGACAAGATCATCAGGGCGCTCCCCTGGATCCTCCGCGAGATCCCCGAGGCTCGATTCCTGATCGTGGGCACGGGACCCGACCTCGAGAGGCTGCAGAGCCTGGCCCTGCGCAAGAAGGTGGCGGACCGGGTGATCTTCGCCGGCGAGGTCCCCTCCCAGGTGCTGCCCGAGTACTTCAGAACCGGGGACGTCTTCGCCATGCCGTGCCGGACACGCAAGCTCGGCCTCGAGGTCGAGGCGTTCGGAGCCGTGTTCCTCCAGGCCTCGGCGGTCGGCCGGCCGAACGTGGCGGGCGACTCGGGGGGCGCGCCGGAGGCCGTGATCCACGGCGAGACCGGCCTCGTGGTGGACGGCAACGAGGTGGACGAAGTTGCCGAGGCCATCCTCGAGCTCTTGGGCGACCCGGATAGAGCGGCCAAGCTGGGGGCCGCCGGAGCCGACCGGGTGCACCGCGAGCTGACCTGGGACGCCCTCTCGGGGCGCCTCAGGGGCCTGCTCATCGACGCACTACACTGACCCGTCGTGAAGACGGCCCCGAAGCCCTCTGAGCTGCGCGAATCCGTCCGATCCCAGGCTGCGATCCGTGCACGGACACCCCTGCGGATCAGCTTCGCCGGAGGGGGCACCGACGTGATGCCGTACCCCGTGGACCACGGCGGGTGTGTGCTCTCGGTGACGATCGACATGTACTCGTTCGCCTCCCTGCGAGCCCGAGGGGACCACGATTACCACGTTCGCACCGACGACGGCCGGGCTCGCTACACGAAACCGGAGGATATGGCGTTCGACGGCCATCTCGACCTGGTCAAGGCGTGCCTGAAGGACATGGCGCCTCACACCGGCCTCGATCTTCAGCTGTTCTGCGACGCGCCGCCGGGCTCGGGTCTCGGGTCTTCCTCGGCGCTCGTCGTGGCGATGCTCGCGGCGGTGGCCGAGCTGAACCAGATGCCGATGACCCCATACGAGCTCGCAGAACGCGCCTACCGCGTCGAGCGAGTGCAGCTCCAGCAGGTCGGGGGGTTGCAGGACCAGTACGCGACCACGTTCGGCGGGTTCAACTTCATCGAGTTCCTGGGCGAGGACCGCGTGGTCGTGAACCCCCTGCGGATCCCTCAGGATGTGGAGAGCGAGCTCCACGGCTCGCTCCTGCTCTGCTACACGGGGGTGACCAGGATCTCGGGCGGGATCCTGCGCAGGCAGGTCGAGGGATACCGAAGCGGGCGCAAGGAGTCAGTCGAGTCGCTCGAGCGCATCAAGGCGCTCACGCTCGAGATGAAGGAGGCGCTTCTGACCGGCGACCTGCCGGCCTTCGCCGAGATCCTGGACGAGTCATGGCAGGCCAAGCGCGGGCTCGCCGAGGGGATCACGAACGATCGGATCGAGGAGCTGGTCGAACACGCGAAGATGTCCGGGGCCCTGGCCGGGAAGCTCCTGGGCGCCGGCGGCGGCGGGTACCTTCTCCTGTTCTGCCCCTTCGACAGGCGGCCGTCGATCGCCGAGGCGATGGAGGAGGCCGGAGCGCGGGTCGTGCGGTTCAACTTCGCGCCCGGCGGTGCGCAGACGTGGCGGGTACGGTAGACCTCGAGCGCGAGGCCCGCGCGCACCTCGAGGCCTCGGCGAAGCTGGCCTCGATCCTCGCGGAGGGCGACCTCCCCGCCCAGGTCGCCCGGGCGGGAGGCATCCTGGCCGAGTCACTGACGAGCGGAGGCAAGGTCATGTTCTGCGGCAACGGCGGTAGCGCGGCGGACTCTCAGCACCTGGCCGCCGAGCTCGTCGGCCGCCTCGACGCCACGAGCGATCGCGTTCCCCTGCCGGGGATAGCGCTCACCACCGACACCTCGATACTGACGGCCGTCGCGAACGACTTCGGTTACGAGGAGGTCTTCGCCCGACAGGTGAGCGCGCTGGCGCGGCCCGGAGACTCCCTGGTGTGCCTGTCGACGAGCGGCGGATCGGAGAACGTGACTCGAGCAGCTCGCGCAGCGGCCTCGATAGGTGTTCGCGTGGTCGCGCTCGTCGGGCCGGGCGCCTCGCCACTCGACGAGCTCGCCGAGATCTCCATCCACCTCCCGGGTGAGGCGAGCGGGCAGATCCAGCAGGGCCATATCGCGGTCGGCCACGCTCTGTGCGCGCTCGCGGAGTCGGCGTCGCAGGCGTGAGAGCGGCAGTCTTCCTCGATCGCGACGGCACTGTCATCGACGAGGTGGGCCATCTCGGGGAGCCCGAACGCGTTGTCGTCCTGCCGGGGGTGCCCGACGCGCTCCGGAGGCTCGCCGACGCGGGATACGCCCTGGTTATGGTCACCAACCAGGCCGGAGTCGCCCGCGGATACTTCACCGAAGCGGACGTGGAGGCGGTCAACGCACACACGGCTGAGCTGCTGCTCGCCGAGGGCGTCAAGCTCGACGGCTGGTACCACTGTCCCCACCATCCCGACTTCACCGGTCCGTGCGCCTGCCGCAAACCCGCGCCGGGGATGCTGCGCACGGCGGCCCGGGACCTCGAGCTGGACCTGGAGAGCTCGTGGATGGTGGGCGACCATCCGTCCGATGCGGCGGCCGGGCGCGCGGCAGGAGCGAAGCCGGTGATGGTCAGGACCGGCCACGGCCTGCTTCCCGGCTCGAACCACGGCCCCGGACCCGACGTGCCGGTCGTGGACGATCTCGCAGCCGCCGTCGACCTGATCCTCGACTCGAGCAAGTGATCGTCCGGCGGCTGGCCGCGATCACCCTCGGGCTCGGGGTCCTGGCCGTCGCCGCCCCGGCCGGGGCTGCGCTCGAACGGCAGGTCATCCTGATACTCAGGTCCGGCATCCCCTACGAGGCCGCCCTTGGCGATCCGGTCATCTCGGAGCTGGTGGCCTCCGGCGGGATCGGCCTGATGACCACCCCGGGCGAGACCCAGACCCCGGAGCAGGCGGCGGTGAGCCTGTCGGCCGGCCGGTCGGCCGAGGATGCCCCTTCTGGTCCGACTCCATTCGAGTCCACCGGCCAGGGTCTGGTGGTGGATGCTGCCCGCTACCGCGAGGCCGCGGGCGAGGTCGAGGTGGGCCTGCTGGCGACCGCGTTGGCCGAGAGCGGCCACGAAACCGGCTATATCGACCTGCAGAGAGCGTCGGGAGATCCCGCCATGCTCCTGGCGATGGATCTGGAGGGATCGATCCCGCACGCTTTCCTCAATGACTTCCCCGTTCTCGCCGATCTGCCGCCGGACTTCGCGAGCGCTGAGGCAGAAAGAGTGGTCGAGCAAGCCGACCTGATCGTCTCACCCGATCCGGGTGTCATCCCCTTCGTGGCCGAGCGCACGACGGCAGAGGAGGTGATGGTGCTGATCGTTACGGCGCCTCCCTCCGCGGGGATGCGCGAGCGGGGCGACACAGTGACGCCCGTCGTCATGACGATCGGGTTGGTCCACCAGGTTCTGGACGCCTCGGGGGTCGAGCAAGACATCGTGTCGAGCACCACGGGGCCGACGGGGCTCACGTCGGAGACGACCCATCGGGAAGGGCTCGTTTCAATCGTCGACATCGCGCCCACGGTTCTCGACTTCCTTGGCGTCGCGGTTCCCGAGGAGATGGTCGGATCCCCCCTCGAGGCGGCGGGGTCACCCCCCTCGGGTCTCCACGAGCGTTACCTGGAATGGCGAGAGGTGGTCACGCCCGTGGGCCAGGCCGTACTCGGGCTGGCGATCCTCGCGCTCATCGCCGGCCTGCCCATCATCTTCGGATCAAGACAGCCCTCGCGCGGCCTGGTCACCGTCGTTGCCGTCGCGGGCCTCGGATCGCTGGCGATGCTCGTGACTCTCGTTCCCGCAAGCCTGCTGCCGTCGTTCACCTGGCCGACGGTGGTCGCGGCCGTCCTGGGAGGTGGCGCGGCGCTGACCGCGCTTGCGCTGTGGTTCGCGGGCGACACCCCGACCGGTCCCGTGATCACGGTTGCGATAACAGGGCTCGTGCTCGTCGTCGCGGACGTCGCGGCCGGATGGCGAACGGGCTTGACACCTCTTCTTGGCGGCAGCGCACTCGACGGCGAACGCTTCTTCGGTCTGGGGAACCCGTACGCGGGCATCGTCCTGAGCGGAGCGGTGCTCGGTGCAGTGAGGCTACCGCACGGGCTGGGTGTCGCCCTGATGGCCGGAGCGGCACTTTTCGCCGGCCTCCCATTCCTCGGCGCCGATGTTGGCGGCTGCATCACGCTCGCGATCTGCGCCGCGCTCTGGTACGGCGCAACTCGGTGGGACCGGCTCGACCGGAGGACGTGGGCGCTCGCGGTCGGAGCGGCGCTTCTCGCCGTGGTAGCTCTGATCGTGTCCCATCGCTTGCTGCCCCCGGGCCAGACCCACGTCTCGCGCGCGCTGTCGGGCTCCAACGGTGTCCTCGGCGCGGTCGAGGTCTTCTGGGAGCGCCTCCGCATGAACATCGCATCGACATCGGCGACTCCGTCGGCATGGCTGGCCGTGATCGGGCTGCCGGTGTGGCTGTGGGTGGCCTCGAGGCCCCCCACTCGACTGCGGGCGCTGTTGAGGGGGGACCCACTCTGGAGATGGACGATCCTCGTGCTCACTCTCGGAGGCATCTTCGGCTACGTGCTGAACGACACGTTCGGCATGGCCGGCATCACCGTTGTGTTCGTGTCGGCCGCGGTCGTTTACCCGGCACTCAGTTCGAAGGCGCGCCAGGGAGTCAGGAAAACGCGGGCGACAGAACCTGCTGGCGGCTGAGCTCCGCGCCCAGGCCCGTGAGCTTCCCGTCGATGTCCTCGTAGCCACGATCGACGTGGCCTACGTCTGTGATCTCGGTTACGCCCTCGGCCGCCAGGGCGGCGACGACGAGCGCCGCGCCCGCGCGAAGGTCAAGCGCTTTCACCGGGGCGGATGACAGCCTCGGAACTCCCCGCACGACCGCGTGATGCCCCTCCGTGCGTATGTCGGCGCCCATGCGGTTCAGCTCGTCCACGAACATGAACCTGCTCTCGAACACGTTCTCCGTGAGGATGCTCGTCCCCTCGGCCGTCGCGAGCATGGCCATGATCGGCGGCTGCAGGTCGGTCGGGAACCCCGGGTACGGAAGCGTGACGAGGTCCGCGGCCACCGCCCGTCCCTCCATGGCCACCCGAACGCCCGAGTCCTCGATCGAGATCCTGGCGCCGGCCTCGTCGAGCTTCGCGAACGGCAGGTCGAGGTGATCCGCTCGCGCGCCCTTCAGCAGGACGTCACCTCCGGTGACACAGGCGGCGACTGCGAACGTCCCGGCCTCGATCCTGTCGGGGATCACGGTGTGCTCGGTCGGCTTGAATCCCTCGACGCCCTCGACCTCGACGGTGGGCGTGCCGATGCCGTCGATCCGGGCACCCATCTCCGTGAGGAAGTCGGCCAGGTCCTGGATCTCGGGCTCTCGGGCGGCGTTCTCGATGACGGTCGTTCCCTTGGCCGCCACCGCAGCCATGAGCAGGTTCTCCGTTGCGCCAACGCTCGGGAAGTCGAGGGAGATGACCGCGCCCTGCAAGGGGCCTCTGGTCTCGGCTACCAGGTAGCCGTGGTCGTAGGAGAAGGTCGCGCCCATCTTCTCGAGGCCGCGGACGTGCAGGTCGATCTTGCGGCGGCCGATGTTGCAGCCGCCCGGCATGGCCACGCGGGAGCGTCCGGTGCGCGCCAGGAGCGGCCCGAGCACCAGGATCGAGGCTCGCATCCGGCGCACCAGCTCGTAGGGCGTCTCGATCCCGAGCGCGCCCGACGAGTCGATCGCAAGCTCGTGGTCGCTTCGCTCGACGCCCGCGCCGAGCCGCTCGAGGACCTCGGCCATGGTGCGGCAGTCGGCGATGTCGGGGACGTTGCGGATGACCGTGCGCCCCTCGGCGAGCAGGGCCGCGGCCATGATCTTCAGGGCGGAGTTCTTGGCCCCGCCGATCTCGACGGCGCCTGATAGGCGTCGCCCACCCGTTACAAGGAGCCTGTCCACCCCGAGATTCTACGCGCCGTGGCCAGTCTCACCCCTGGAGCGCGGGCACCCCTCTACTTGATTTGCCTAGTCCAAACGGGCTAGTCCATAATTGCCGCGCTCCGTAGCCTTCCTCGTCCGGCGGAGCAGAAGGAGGTCGATGCCCGCAGCCCGCACCGACGGCTGAGCCCGCCCGGCCAGCCGCCACGACAGATCGACAGCACCAATTCGATCCCTTCCAAACAGGAGGCAGCCCATGCAGAAGCGATATCTCTCGTTGTTCGCGGCCGTGTGCATGATCCTCGGATCAGGCGCGCTGGCTGCAGCACACCACCCCGAAGGCTCAGAGAGCCACGGGTGGGACGACTACGACCCGGTGGACGGTCCCCGGGCGCATACCGGAGACAAGGACCAGCACGGAGGCCCAGGTGACCACCTGCCGCCGACGAGTCACAACGTGGATCTTGTCGGCAAGGTGGAGCTCACCGACATCGAGGGCGGCATCGCCGACGTCGGTTACTACAAGGGCTACGCATACCTGAACGCCTTCAGCCCCGAGTGCCTCGGCAATGGCGGTGGGGGGACGGGCGTCCACGTCGTGGACGTCAGCAATCCGGCCAGCCCGACCGAGGTCGGTTTCCTTCCCGCCGAGGAGAACAGCTATGTCGGCGAGGGGATCCACGTCATCACGTTCCAGGGCAGGGACATCCTCGTGCACAACAACGAGACGTGTAACTCGGCGGAGCCGGTGCGCTCCGGCGTCGCCATCTGGGACGTAACGAACCCGCTGACCCCCGTCAAGCTGGGCCAGTTCGGCGACCCCGATCCGGATCCAGATGGGGATCCCGATGAGGACTTCCAGAAGTTCCACACCGTGCACTCCACCCAGGCGTTCGTCTGGGGAGGGAAGGCGTACTTCGTAGCGCAGGACAACAACGACCTGAAGGACATCGACATCTTCAATATGACGCCGCTGATCACGGGCGCCGGCGATCCTGTCCTCGTGTCCGAGGTCGGCCTGGAAGACTGGCCGGGAGCGATGACCACGTTCGCGAACGGCGACACGGTCTTCCACCACGACATGCAGCAGAAGATCATCAACGGCCACAACTACCTGCTCGCTTCCTACTGGGACGCGGGTCAGGTGCTGCTCAACATTGACGACCCGGCCAGCCCGGTGTTCGTCGGCGACTCGGACTTCATCGGGCCGGACCCGCAGAGCGGGTTCGCGATCCCCGAGGGGAACAGTCACGAGTCGTACTGGAGCAGCAACAACAAGTACATCCTGTCCACCGACGAGGACTTCAGCCCCAACCGCACGCTGTTCGAGCTCACGTCCGGGCCGCACGCTGGTCCATACGGGTCAGGAGAGTTCGGCTTCACTCCTCCGGTGGACTCTCTTCCCGACGGCATGCTGAACGGCCCGACGACCTTCGGCGGACGTGGATGCTTCGCCGCTGGCCCGAACGCCGGGCCCGATGCGGTGGGCGACCCCATGCCCCCACCCGCCCCGGCGGCCGCTCCGGGCGAGGAGCAAACGGTCGTCTTCTCTCGTGGAGGCTGCTTCTTCTCCACGAAGATCGCGGCGGGCCAGGACCTGGGCTACGACGCGGTCATCATCGGCCAGAGCCACGGTGGCACCCGGGCAGGGCTTCTCAAGGACGGGTTCCTCTGCGGCGGCCAGGGTCACGACTACAGCGAGGAGATCCCGGCGATCTGCATCGGACACCGAGCCATGCACCTGATGTTCGGTGACCCCGAGGAGTACGCCGGTCCCGAGGGCGGCGACATACCCGTGTCGACGCCGGGAGCCACTTACACAGCGGAGACCGTCTTCGACGGCTGGGGCTACGTGAACCTCCACAAGGCGACGGACCCCGACCTGCCGATCATCGACACCTACGCGATCCCGGAAGCTTTCGATGAGTCGAAGGCCGACGGATTCGGCAACCTCACGGTGCACGAGGTCAAGACCGACCCGCGCCCGGGGATCAACATCGCGTACTTCTCGTACTACTCGGGCGGGTTCCGGGTGGCAGAGTTCGGCGCCGGTGGGATCACGGAGGTCGGTCGCTTCATCGATACGGGTGGGAACGATTTCTGGGGCGTGTTCCCGGTCGGCGACCAGCTTGCAGGCCACGGCTACGAGGGCTCACACCCTGGCATCGGTAACGGGGTCAGGCCGCTGGTACTTCTCAGCGACAGGGACTACGGCCTGTACATCTTCGACTACACCGGAAAGAAGCCCAAGAAGGACTAGTTTTCGACGCTGCGGAGGGCCCGGCTTCCGGCCGGGCCCTCCGTCTCTTGGCGTTGTCTTAGGGAGGAGGTGACCGCCCAACCGCCGAAAGCTCGTCACATCGCTAGTGCCATCGAGACCAAGGAGACTTCTGTGAAACGATTTGCCCGCCTTGCTCTGGGAGGCCTGGTCGCCGTATCGCTCGGCGCCTTCGCGCTTCCCGCAACCGCAGGTCACCCTGCGGCGAGCCACAGCAACATGGACCTGCTCTTCAACTCACCGAACGCGACGGGGGCGACCAACTCCGACCTCGCGTTCTGGGGGAAGTACGCCTATGCCGGGAACTACAACGGTTTCCGGATATTCGACATCTCAACCACGCCGCCAACGCTCGTGACGGACTTCCCGTGTGACGGCCCTCAGGGCGACCTTTCCGTGTGGGACCGAGACGGGAACGGGAAGGCCGACATCCTGTTCATGTCGGTGGACAGCGTCATGGAGAGCTCGGAATGTGGGGCCGCCCGACAAACTCCAGCCGCGGGCCCATACGACCCTGACGACTGGGAAGGGATCCGGATCTTCGACGTCAGCACCCCAGCTTCCCCCGTGGAGCTCGACCCGCTTTACCAGGACTGCGGGTCGCACACGCACACGTTGCTCCCTGACCCGGACGACAACCGTGTGGTCATCTACAACTCCTCGTACAGCCTTCGTTCAGGCCCGACATGTGGACCGGTCGAGGGGCCGGCCGCGGGACGCAGCCCGGTGCACGGGGTCATCCAGGTCAGCGAGGTCTCCTGGAGCCCGCTCGCGCCTCTGGCGGGAGTCACGGCTACGGAGATCGCCGAGCCACCGATCAGTTACCCGGGTGATCCGGGCAACGTCTTCGACCCGAGCCACCACAGCTCCGTGCTGGTAGAGCCGAGCTTCCACGCTTTGCGTGCTTGTCACGACATCGGCGTCCACCTGGGCGTCTGGCTTGCAGGGGCTGCCTGCGCCGAGCAGGCACAGCTCTGGAGGATCGACCCAGTCACCCTCCTACCCGACACGGCCAGCCCGCTGTGGGTCTTCGACAACATCGAGGACACGGACGGACCTGGCGGTGGCGACACGTCGGCCGATTTCTGGCACTCGGCCACGTTCAGCTGGGATGGGAAGACGGTGAACTTCAGCGACGAGTCGTTCGGCGAGGGATGCCCGCCCGTGTCGGAGAACGAGGACCCGGCCGCGAGCGTGCACGGGCCCAGCGACACTGGCCGCACGTACTTCCTCGACGTCTCCAGCGGGAAGCTGCACAGCCAGTTCATGATCCCGCGGCCCGACGCGAGCGCCGGCTCGTACTGCTCGACCCACCAGGGCAACACCGTCGCGATGCCCGGGCGGGATCTCCTGGTGCAAGCCTGGTACACCGGTGGGGTCGACATCATCGACTTCACCGCGAAGAAGAACCCGCAGGAGGTCGCTTACTTCGATTTCACCGGTGACGGCACTTCCGGCTCGGACAACTGGGCGCACTACTGGTACGAGCAGAGCCCGGTCAACAACAAGCCGTTCACGACGTACGGGACTGACGGTGTCCATACCCCGGCGTCAGGGCGGGGCTTCGAGCAATTCCTGGTGACGCTCAATTCCGGCAAGCGCTTCGGGATGGACCACCTGAACCCGCAGACTCAGGAGGAGGTGCTGCCCTAGGCAGCAAGGGCTGCTCTCCGCATAGGCACGATCGAGGGCCCGGCACACGCCGGGCCCTCGTGTTGGCCCGTAGGATGCCCGGATGGCGGTTGCGGAGGTCGTGGTCGTGGGCACGGGCGTCATGGGCGCTGCGGCCGCGCGCAGCCTGGCCCGTGCCGGGCGCGAGGTCGTGATGCTGGAGCGCTTCGGCATCGGCCACCATCATGGGTCGAGCCACGGGCCGGCGCGGATCTTCCGTCTCTCGTACGGCGACCCCTTGTACGTCCGTATGGCCCAGGAGGCACTGCCCCTGTGGCGCGAGCTGGAGGTCGAGAGCGGCGAAGCACTCCTGACCACGACGGGCGGCCTCGACCTAGGAGGGAGCTCGGAGCTCGAGCTTCACGCCTCGGCACTGGAAGCCTGCGGCGCCGCCTTCGAGCGGCTCCCCAGCAAGGAGGTTCACGACAGGTTCCCCGCGCTGAGTGTCGGAGCGGAGAGCCAGGCATTGTTCCAGCCCGAAACCGGAGTCCTGAACTCCAAACGCGCCTGGCAGGCCTTCGTGGACTCGGCCACGGCCTCCGGCGCAACGCTGCGCGACGGCGAGCGAGTCCTGTCCCTTGCGGAGGTGGGCGGCCTTGCCGAGATACGGACCGAGTCCGAGACGATCCGCGCCCGGGTGGGCCTCGTAACGGCGGGCGCCTGGACTCGCGGCCTGCTGACCGGTATCGGCATCGAGCTCCACACCGTTCCGACCAGGGAGACGATCGGGTACTTCCGCTTCGACGGAGACGTCCCCGTCGTGGTCGAGTGGGGCGATCCCGCGCGGTTCCTGCTCCCGGTCCCGGGCTTCGGGATCAGGTCCGGGGAACACCACGCTGGGCCCGAGACGGACCCGGACGCCCTGGGCGAGGTAGATCAGGAATCGATCTCGAGGACGTCGGCCTGGCTTGAAGAGCGCTTACCGGGCGTGGAGGCGACGCCGCACGTGACCGAGGCGTGCATCTACACGAACACGGAGGACGAGTCATTCCTCCTGGAACGTCACGGCCCGTTCGTGATCGGCTCGGCGTGCAGCGGGCACGGCTTCAAGTTCGCCCCGCTGATCGGCGAGCAGCTCGCCGCGCTCGCAGTCGACAGGAGTTGACCCCGGAGACGGTAATCGGCCATCATTCCCCTCTGCTACTGCCCGCGTCACGAGAGGAGGACCCTTGCCCCACGCTGCCCCCATCCTGCTATCCGCCCCCCCAGAGCTCGAGGACGACGTGCTGAACCCACAGGTCCAGTAGTAGTCGATGGTATGACCGGACGACGGAAGGAGGCCCGCATGATGAATCACCTGAGACGCCTGGCTGCGGTAGGCGTCGTAGCACTCGTCGCAGCAGGTTGCGGAGACGGCGGAGGTGGAGGCACCGCCGGCGGTGGAGGTGATCCTTGCACGGAGGACGAGTTCGGCTGCGTGGAGATCGCGCCCGGCGACCCCATCCGCCTGGCGTCGCTCCTGGTGATCACCACCGCCGACGCCCCGCTCGGTACCGACAGCCAGCGAGCCGTTGAGATGGGCCTCGACTATCACCCGGACGAGACCTTCGACGGCACCGCCGGAGAGCTGCTCGGCCACCCGTTGGAGCTCCAGCCCGAGGACGATCAGTGCAGCGCCGACGGAGGCCAGGCCGGGGCGACAAAGCTCGCCTCCGATCCCACCATCGTGTCGGTGGTGGGGACGAGCTGCTCCAGCGCGGCCCTGGGGGTGGCAGACCGGATCCTCAGCGATGCCGGCATCCTGCTGGTATCCCCCTCGAACACCAACGCCTTCCTGACCAGCGCCGACCAGCACGAGCCGTTCTATGCGCGTACGGCGCACAGCGACGCCGTGCAGGGGGCGGTGGACGCGGTCTACGCCTTCAACGAGCTTGGCTGGGAAACCGCGGTCACCATCCACGACGAGAGCGTGTACTCCGATGGTCTGGCGACCGTCTTCGCCGAGCGCTTCACCGAGCTCGGAGGCGAGGTCCTGTCCGAGGAGGCCGTGGCATCCGACGACACGGACTTCCGCCAGCTCCTCACTAGCATCGCCGCCGACGCACCGGACGGCATCTTCATGCCGATGTTCATAGCAGCCGGCGGCGGGATCACCGCCCAGGCCAGCGAGGAGGCCGGGCTTGCAGACACCGAGCTGTTCGGCGCCGACGGGATGACGAGCCCGGACTACATCGAGGCCGCGGGGGCCGAGGCCGCGGAGAGCGTCCTTCTCTCCGGTCCCGACACCTCGGCGTTCGAGTCCGGGGACTTCTACCAGAACGAGTTCGTCCCGACGTACCAGGAGACGTACGGCGAGAAGCCCACCGCGGCCTTCCACGCCCACTCGTTCGACGCCACCGGGATGATCCTTCAGGCGATCGAGGAGGTCGCCGTCGAGGGAGACGACGGCTCGCTCCAGATACCCCGGACGGCGCTGAAGGACGCCTTCTTCGCCATCTCCGGCTATCAGGGGATCACGGGCGAGCTGGCTTGCACGGAGCTCGGCGAGTGTCAGACCAACTACACCATCGGCGTCTTCAAGGTGGCCGGCGGAGCCATCCCGGAGACTCCTGAGTTCAGCCTGGACCCGGCCGGCATCGCGGGGGTGTTCCCCGACCTGGCCAGCTGAGCCGCGAAAGACGGCAGCGGAACGCGGGTGGGCCGGGGTCCGGCCCACCCGCAGTTTCCGACGGGCATGAGTGTGGATGACTGAGAAGAGAGGGCGCAGCGACACGAGGCCCGGGGCCGTCCGGCTCTCGCTGGGCGAGCGACTACCCCTTCGGTCGATCGTGCTGGTCATCCTGGCCATAGCGATAGTGGTCGGGGTCACGCTCGGAAGCTGGGCGACGCTCAGCGAGGGCCGGTTCAGCGGGGAACAGTGGCGGAACCTGGTGATAGGGGGCGTGGCCAGAGGGGGCGTGTACGCCCTGATCGCGCTGGGGTACACGCTCGTCTACGGGATCCTCTTCCTCATCAACTTCGCTCACGGCGAGGTGTTCATGGCCGGCACCTTCACCACCTTCTTCGTCGCGGGGACGCTGGACTCCTCGGGCTTCCTCGACAGCCAGCCGGTCGTGGGGATCGCGCTCCTGCTCGTGTGCTCCATGGCGGTCTCTATGGGCGTGGCCATCCTCCTCGAACGTATCGCCTACCGGCCGCTCCGGGGAGCACCACGGCTGGTGCCGCTGATCACCGCCATCGGGGCCTCGCTGTTCCTGCAGTACACGTTCGCGGGACTGTTCGGCACGAGCTCCCGCGCGTACCCAAGGATCGACGCGATCACAGGGACATGGTCCATCTTCGGAGCGGCGGTCCCCCGTACACAGATCATCGTCATCGTCGGGGCTGCTCTGTTGGTGGTCGGCCTTTACCTTTTCATCGCTCGCACCCGCACCGGAAGGTCGATGCGGGCTGTGGGGGAAGACAAGGAGGTGGCGGCCCTGATGGGGATCGACGTGGACCGGGTGATCCTCGTCACTTTCGCGATCGGCGGAGCGCTGGCCGGCGCCGCCGGCATCCTGTTCGTGTACGGCCTCAACCCCCAGGTGGACTTCACCATGGGCTTCGTCCCCGGCATCAAGGCTTTCACGGCCGCGGTGCTCGGAGGGATCGGTAGCGTCGCCGGAGCGGCGATCGGTGGCCTGATCCTGGGCGTGCTGGAGGCCGTGGGCCCCTTCCTGTTCCTCCAGGGAGCGGGAGTGCCCTCACCGAACCAGCTGCAGCCGGTGGTGGCGTTCGGTCTGCTGGTTCTGATCCTGATCTTCCGGCCCGGAGGCATCTTCGGGTCCCCCGACGAGGAGCGAGCCTGAGCATATCGATGCGAGCTTCGCGAGGGTTGGCGGCGGGCCTCGTTGGGGGCGTCGTGGCCGTCTACCTTTCGGTCACCGGGATCATCGAGCGGTTCGACGGCAGGAACATGGTGACGGGCGTGATCCGTCTCAGCCACGTCCTGCTCCTGGCCGTCTGGCTCCTCGCCGGGTACGCGGTCGCTCGTCGACGGACGTCCGACGAGAGCGAGCAGCCACCGTCGTGGCCCGCCATCGCCAGGGCGACGGCAACCGCAGGGGTTACGGCAGGCCTGATGACCGGCCTGTTCGCGATGGGCATGGACGCCCTCTTCGATGCCGGCATCAACGTCCGAAACGTCTTCATAAGCATCACCCCCGAGCTCATCGATCTCCTCTCCTTCGGTCTCGGCTCACTGACTGGCGCTGTCGTCCTGGCATCGGGCGGTGCACTCGTGGCGATGCTGGGAGGCGGCCTCGCCCGGCTGCCGGCACGAGCTCGGCGGCCGATCGCGGGCTCGCTGCTGGCGGTACTTCTGCTGTCTCTGGGCGAGCCGTTCTTCCGGGTCATGCTTGCCGGGCTGGGACAGCGACTCTCGCTCCCGTTCCTACAGGACCCCGGCTGGCTCTACCGGGAGGGCGGCCTCACCCCGGTGGCGGCCGTCTCCCTGCTCGTGGTCATCCCAACCGTCTGGGTGATCTGGCTCCGAAGGCGTGCCGCGATCGTTGGTCGCATACGGGCCCTGCCGGCGCAGCAGCGGCAGGTCGGGCGGATCGCCAGCTTCGTCCTCGTCCTGGCCCTGCTCCTGCTGCTTCCGCAGATCGTGGGTCCCTTCCTGAGCCAGGTGATCGGGACGGTCGGCCTGTTCGTCCTTCTCGGGCTGGGGCTCAACATCGTGGTCGGGTTCGCCGGGCTCCTGGACCTGGGCTACGTTGCCTTCTTCGCGGTGGGGGCGTACGTCACCGCGTTGATGACCTCGCCGCGGTCGGTACTCAACGACGGCGACCCGGGATCCCCCTACTGGCTGGCCATCCCTGTCACCGTCGTCGTCGCAGCGCTCGTGGGGGTTCTTATCGGCGCCCCCGTGCTCAGGCTGCGAGGCGACTACCTGGCCATCGTTACGCTGGGGTTCGGCGAGATCGCCAGGGTGATCATCGCCGCCGATGCCACGAAGGACTGGCTGGGCGGGCCTCAGGGAATACTGGGCATCCCCTCCCCGGTGATCGCCGGAGTCAACCTGGGTGAGCCTCAGTTCTTCTATTACCTCGTCGTCCTCTTCTGTCTGCTCGCCGTCTACGTATCGGTGCGGTTGCAGGACTCCCGGGTGGGGCGGGCGTGGGCTGCGATGCGTGAGGACGAGTCCGTGGCCGAGGCCACAGGCATAAGCGTGGTCAGGTACAAGCTCCTGGCGTTCGCCATCGGCGGCGCGATCGGCTCCCTGTCCGGATCATTGTTCGCCGCACGGATAGGTTCCGTGTTCCCCTCCAGCTTCCAGCTGATCGTGTCGATCACCGCCCTCGCGGTCATCATCCTAGGCGGCATGGGCAGCATCCGGGGCGTCGTGGTGGGAGCAGCCGTCCTAGTGGGGCTTCCCGAGGTGCTCCGAGAGTTCGGCGAGTACAGGTTGCTCTTCTACGGAGCGATCCTCGTCGCGCTGATGATCCTCAGGCCCGAGGGGCTCCTCCCTAACGTGCGCCGCCGCCGCGAGCTTCACGAGGCCGAGCTGCCGCCCGAGGAGCGATTCGCGGGGGAGACGCCGCCCCCGCTCGAGGCAGGGACGAGCTGATGACGCTCCTGGCCATCTCCGGATTGGTCAAACGGTTCGGGGGCGTTCTGGCGTTGGACAGTGTGGACCTCAGGGTGGAGGAGGGCGAGATCGTCGGCGTCATAGGACCCAACGGTGCTGGTAAGACCACGCTGTTCAACATCGTGACCGGCTTCTACGAGCCGGACGAGGCCACGATCGAATTCGACGGCTACGGCATCTCCGGATTGAAACCGAACCAGATCGCCAAGCTAGGGATCGCTCGCACTTTCCAGACCATCCGGCTCTTCCCCAACCTGACGGTTCTGGAGACGGCGATGGTGGGCCAGCATTGCCGCACCAGGTCCGGAGTGCTCGGGGCGATCCTTCAGCTGCCCGGAACCCGCCGGGAGGAAGGCACGATCCGGGAGAAGGCGCGTGACGCCCTTGCCTTTTTCGGCGATCGCCTCACCGGGGCGCGAGAGGATCAGCTCGCCTCCGAGCTGGCATACGCCGACCGGCGGCGCCTGGAGATCGCCCGAGCCATGGCCACCGAGCCGAAGCTCCTACTGCTGGACGAACCCACGGCCGGCATGGCCACCGCGGAGAAGACGGAGATAATCCGGCTGATCGCCCGCCTCCGTGACGAGCGCGGCTACAGCGTCATCCTGATCGAGCACGACATGCCTGTGGTCAAAGGCGTCTCCGACCGCGTCGTCGCCCTCGACTTCGGCCGCAAGATCGCCGAGGGCGCCTACGACGAGGTCGCTGCCAACGAGAGGGTTATCGAGGCCTACCTGGGCCGCGAGGCCGACACCGCATGAACGACCAGCAGGTCGTGCTGGAGCTTAGAGGGGTGGACGCGAGCTATGGCCCCGTCGAGGTGCTTCGCGGGGTGAGCCTCGAGGTGAGGGCCGGCGAGATAGTGTCGCTGCTAGGACCCAACGCCTCGGGGAAGACCACCACTCTTCGGACCATCCTCGGCATGGTGAAGCCACGAAGGGGGCAGGTCCTGGTGGAGGGAGAGCGCGTGGACGGCCTGCCGACGCCGAAGATCGTCGCAAAGCGCGTAAGCATGGTGCCGGAGAGTCGGCGCCTGTTCGCAAAGATGTCGGTCCGGGAGAACCTCGACATCGGGGCCCATCTGCGTAGCGATACCGATGTCATCCAGGAGGACCTGGAGAAGGTCCTCGCGTTGTTTCCGCGGCTGCGGGAGCGGCTCCGTCAGAAAGCCGGGACGCTTTCCGGCGGGGAGCAGCAGATGCTGGCGATCGGCCGAGCCTTGATGGCGGACCCCAAGGTCCTCTTGATGGACGAGCCCTCCATGGGACTCGCGCCGATACTGGTCCAGCAGGTCTTCGACACGATCAGGGAGATCAACGAACGGGGAACCACGATCTTCCTCGTGGAGCAGAACGCCAAGATGGCGCTCTCCATCGCGGACCGAGGGTACGTGCTGAGGACCGGCGAGATAGTGCTGGCGGACACCGCGGGGAACCTGCTGCGCAGTCCCGAGATGCAGGAAGCCTACCTGGGCGGCTGAATCCTCAGCGCGCCTGGTGGTGCTTACGCGGGCGCGCTGGCGCTCTCCGCGAGGATGTCCACGCGGGTGACTTCCTCGCCGGGCGTGACGTGCAGGAAGCCACCGTGCACCTCGATCTGCTCGCGCTCGGTCATGCCGTCGAAGAGCCGCACGGGCGCCTCGGCGAGCTCGATGAGCATCGGGGCGTGGCCGGGCATGATCCCGACCATCCCGTCCGTGCCGCGAGCGACGACCATGTCTGCCTCGCCGGAGAACACATCGCGCTCCGGCGAGACGACGTGGACGCTGAGCTTGGCCACTAACCCTCCGAACCGACCTTCGCGAGCTTCTCGCCCTGCTCGATGGCCTCCTCGATCCCGCCCACCATGTAGAAGGCCTGCTCGGGCAGGTGGTCGAGCTCGCCCTCGGCGATCATCTTGAAGCTGCGGATCGTGTCGGCGATCGGGACGTACTTGCCCTCGATCCCGGTGAACTGCGTGGCCACGAAGAACGGCTGGGAAAGGAACTTCTGCATCTTCCTGGCCCGGGCCACGATCAGCTTGTCCTCCTCGGACAGCTCGTCCACACCGAGGATCGCGATGATGTCCTGGAGCGACTTGTATCGCTGGAGGATCTCCTGGACGCGCCGGGCCACCGAGTAGTGCTCCTCGCCGATGTAACGGGGGTCGAGGATCCGCGACGTGGAGTCCAGCGGGTCCACGGCCGGGTAGATGCCCTGCTCCACGATCGCGCGCGAGAGCACGGTCGTGGCGTCGAGGTGCGCGAACGTGGTGTGCGGCGCCGGGTCCGTGATGTCGTCGGCGGGCACGTAGATGGCCTGCAGCGACGTGATCGAGCGGCCCTTCGTCGACGTGATCCGCTCCTGAAGCTCGCCCATCTCGTCGGCGAGCGTCGGCTGGTAGCCGACGGCCGAAGGCATTCGGCCCAGAAGCGTGGAAACCTCGGAGCCCGCCTGAACGAACCGGAAGATGTTGTCCACGAAAAGCAGCACGTCCTGACGCTTCACGTCGCGGAAGTACTCGGCCATCGTCAGAGCGCCGAGCCCGACTCGGAGGCGGACGCCGGGGGGCTCGTCCATCTGGCCGAACACCAGCGCGGTCTTCTTGATGACGCCGGTCTCGGTCATCTCCCGGATGAGGTCGTTGCCCTCGCGGGTGCGCTCGCCGACGCCTGCGAACACCGATACTCCTCCGTGCTGCTCGGCGACCCGGTAGATCATCTCCTGGATGATGACGGTCTTGCCCACGCCGGCCCCACCGAACATCCCGATCTTGCCGCCCTGCACGTAGGGCTCGAGCAGGTCGATGACCTTGATGCCGGTCTCGAACATCTCGGTCTTCGGCTCGAGGTCCTGGAACTTGGGGGACTCGCGGTGGATGGGCCAGCGATCCTCGAACTCGACACTGTCGGTGTCGAGGGGCTCACCGAGCACGTTGTAGACGTGACCCAGCACCTTCTCGCCCACCGGCATGGTGATCGGCTGACCTGTGTTCCGCACGGGCGAGCCGCGGACCACGCCGTCGGTCGGCTTCATGGCGATCGCGCGGACCACCGAGGAGCCGATGTGCTGGGAGACCTCGAGGACGATCGTCTGCTCGTCGTCGCCGATCTTGCGGTCGAGCTCGAGCGCGCTATTGATCTCCGGCAGCTCGTCGGGCGGGAACTCCACGTCGACCACCGGGCCGATGACCTCGATCACTCGGCCCTGCGCCAGTCCCTTCTTCTCTTCGTATTCCACCTTTTACTCCTCGCTTGCCTGTGAAAGCGCTTCCGCGCCTCCCACTATCTCCATGAGCTCTGTCGTGATCTCGGTCTGTCGCGCTTGGTTCGCCACACGAGTCAGGCGGCGGATGAGGTCCTCCGCGTTGTCGGTGGCCGCCTTCATGGCCCGGCGGCGCGCCGCATGCTCAGACGCCGCGGACTCGAGCATCGCGGCGAAGATCAGGGCGTTCACGTACCGGGGCAGCAGGGCGT
>JBOGVX010000062.1:0-3427 GCA_050693165.1 Actinomycetota bacterium
GGACAACACGGACTGGCAGCTCGCGTCACTGATCTACGTGGCGACCGACCGGGTGCAGCACTGCCTCGACAAGTACGTCGCCCCGGACCACCCTGACTTCGCCAAGCTGACGAAGGAGCCGCTGGCCGAGGACATCCGCAGCGTCTACCGGCTGCTGGACAACGCCCTGGGCCGGATCCTCGAGCGCGCGAACGACGACGACCTGGTCCTGTTCATCTCGGACCACGGGTTCCAGTCGTGCACGCGCGCGCTGCACATGGACCGGCTGCTCGAGAAGCTCGGCTTCCTCAAGTTCGCCGCTTCCAACGCGGTGTTCGGTCCCATGCAGTGGGGCCCGATGCGCTCCGCGGCTCGCAAGGTCTACGACCTGCTCGGGCTGCACGGCAAGGTCTCGCTGCCGCAGCCGGTGAAGTGGCAGAAGACGGTGGCCTACACCTCTGTGCGCTCGACGGGCGAAGGTGTCTCGATCAATCGCGCCGGGCGCGAGCCCGACGGCATGATTCCCGACAACGAGTTCGAGGCGACCCGAGACAGGGTCATGGACGCGCTGGAGCAATTCCGAGACCCGAAGACGGGCAAGTCGCCCTTCAAGCGGATCCTTCGCCGGGAGGACGTGTTCCAGGGCCGCTTCTCCGAGACCGCGCCGGACATCCTGCTCGAGCCCGAGCACCTGTACAGCCTCACGCACGCGCGCACCCCGATCGAGGACGCCGACTGGCTCTCCGGCGACCACCGCATGGAGGGCGTCATCGCCGCCGCGGGGCCCAGGGTCCAGTCGAACGCCTTCGCCGACCCGGCGCTGCTGGTCGACATGGCGCCGACGATCCTCGCCGCGCTCGGCGTGCCGGCATCGGTCAAGCACGACGGTCAGGTCCTCTCCTCGTTGGTGGGCGGTGAGGCCGAGGTGGCCGCCGCCGGCGTACGCGACACCGCCGCGGAGACGGAGACAGAGTCGGGGCTCGCCGAGGACGAGGCGCTGGAGGTCGAGGAGCACCTCCGCGGCCTTGGCTACCTCGAGTAACCCGCCGGGGGAGCCCCGGAAGAAGGGCGGCGTCCGCTCCGCCCTAGAGGACATCCTTCCCCTGGAGCGTTTCGGGGACGAGCGCACCATCCTGGCCGGAACCGGCCAGAGCGTCATCGGCCTCGCCATCGCGATACTGGCCACGTTCGCCACCCAGGTCGTGATCACCCGCGTCCAGGGCCCAGCGGCGTTCGGCGTGGTCACCCTGGCGACGCAGGGCGCGCTCGTGCTGGGATTCTTCTCCCGCGTCGGTATGGACATGGCCGCCGTTCGCCGCGTCGCCATCGACATCGGGCAGGGCGAGCGCTCCCGTGTTCGCGCGATCGTCTCCCGTGCGGCCGTGATCTCCACCGTCGCCAGCGTGATCGTCGGAACGCTCGTGTTCGTCTTCGCCCGGCCACTCGCCGAGTCGTTCGCGGATCCCCACCTCGTCGGCGCGGCCACCGACGCTTTCCGCGCAGCCGCGCTGGCAGTCCCCTTCGCGGCCCTCGTACAGGTGCACCTGGGGGCCACGCGCGGGCTGAAGATCATGCGACACACCCTCTACGTGTTCTGGATGGGCCAGCCGCTGGGCTGGCTGGCCCTGATACTCGGCGGCTGGCTCGTGGCCCGGTCCGTCGGCATGACCGTGCTCGCGTACTCGCTTTCCTGGCTCTTGGCCGCCGCGGCCGCCGCGTGGCTGTGGCATCGGGAGACGCGCGGCTTCGGTTCGGAGCCGCCGGCCGAGGGAGAGGTGCGGGACCTGCTGAAGTACGGCGCTCCGCGAGCCCCGGCGGCCCTGTTCTCGCAGCTCCTGTTCTGGACCGATCTCTTCGTGCTGGCCCGCTACGCATCTTCATTCGAGACCGGCATCTATGCCGCCGCCGCCCGGGCGGGGCAGGTGATCCTCCTGTTCATCATCTCCGTGTCGCTGATGTTCAGCCCGTTCGTGGCGGACCTGTATGCGCGGGGCGAGCGAGACAAGCTCGACAGGCTGTACAAGCAGCTGACGAGGTGGACCATGGCGGTGACCCTTCCGCTGTTCATCCTGCTTGCGGTGACGCCGGCCTCGGCCCTGAGGCTGTTCGGGTCCGAGTTCGGTCAGGGCCGCACGGCGCTCCTGATCCTTCTGCTGGGACAGCTCGTGAACGTCGCGACCGGCACCGTCGGCTTCATACTGATCATGGTCGGCCGCACCGGCTGGGACCTGGTGGTCTATGCGGCCTCCATCGCCTTCGACATCGGCGCCGCGATCCTCTTCATCTCGGCCCTGGGGATGGGGATGGAGGGTGCCGCGCTCGCCGGCGCGCTGACCATGGCGCTCTCGAAGGTCGCCCGGCTGTGGCTCGTCTGGAAGTTCGTGCACGTTCAGCCGTTCGATCGCAACTACGCGCGCCTTGCGATCCCGACTCTCGCTGCGGGGGCGGCCGGCCTCGCGACACACCTGCTGGTCGGCGGCAACGCCTGGGCGGTGGACCTCGTGGTCACCGGCGTCGTGGTCGGGCTGGTCTACTTCGTCGTGCTCGTGGCCGTGGGGCTCCCTCTCGCCGAGAGGCGGGCGGCGTTGCGGCTCGCGTCCGCGGCCCTGGGCCGGGCTCGCTGAGCCCGCTCGGTAGACTTGCTCCCGTGCGTCGCGCCCTGATACCGCTCGCGGTGATCCTTGCCGCCGGTGCGCCGGCCTTGGCCCAGCAGCCCTCGGCGAGCTACTCGGTGACGATCGAGTCGCCCGGAAGCGTCGCCGTCGGGAACGTCTCGCTGCGTGTGCGCGTGTCCGGCGGGGTGCAGGAGCCGGAGGGAGCCGCGTACCACCTGCGCAACGCGGGTGCTTGGTCGCAGGGCGAAGCCCTCCGCCTCCCGAAGACGGGCGAGGGCCTTTTCGAGGCCAGCCTCGAGACCTCGACGCTGCCCAACGACGCCTACAGGATCGAGGTCAGGGTCTGGAGCGACGTCCCGCCCTACGACCCGGGAGACCCGAGGACATTCGCCCGCGCGGTCGTGGACGTGGCGGTGGACAACCCGCCCGAGACTCCGCAGGGCGTCGAGGCGCTCACCCCCGCGACGTCGCTGCGCGTCGGCTGGCGCGCCATCCCAACCGCCACACGCGACGACTTCGCCGGCTACCGCGTGCATGTTCACCGGGGAAAGACCTGTCCCTCGGATATCACCGCCTATCGGACGTTCGTTCAGCCCGACGGCCTCCTGTTCACGCAGGAGAAGATCGCGGCCGGCGACTACTGCGTTCGCGTTTCCGCGGCGCGCGAGAGCGCGCTTACGGATGCCGTGCTATCCGCGCCCTCGGCCCCGGTCAGGATCTCGATCGCGAAGGGCAACGATCCCATCGTTCAGGGTGACGGCATCGTCATCGAGACGACCGAGGAGGCCGTCCCTCCGCCTCCGCCCGCGCTCGGGGAGGGCGACCCCGTCATC
>JBOGVX010000063.1:0-3769 GCA_050693165.1 Actinomycetota bacterium
AGGGGGTTTGCTCGAGGCGATGGCCGCCGGAACATTCGGCCCGCCCGTTCGCCTTCCCGCGGAGCTGCGCCGCGCGCTTCGCGCGTTCCGCGCGGCCGGCTAGAGCGCCCGCGTAGAGTCACGAACATGGCTACGCCGGACCCGGCCAGGCTGGTCGAGCTCAGGGTTCTGGAAGGGCCGAACGTCTACTTCCCTCGTCCGGCGGTGAAGCTCACGCTCGCCGTTCCCGGGTGGCTGAACCTGAGCCGCGAGCGAGCCGAGCGGATCGGCGCGGAGCTGAAGCTTCCGAAGACCGTAGGGGCAGGCGAGCCGGGGAGTCAGCAGCGCAGGCGCTTCGTGGCTCGCGTGGCCGTGGGTGTCGCCCGGCTCATCGCCCGAACCGCTAAAGCGGCCCTGGCCGTCCGGGGCCGGCCGGGACACGAGGCCGACGAGGTCGTGGTCGCGTACCCCTGGCGTCACCGTGATGCCGCCAGTGCGCTCGGCGAGGAGACGGTCGAGCTGCTGAAGCGCCTCCTCAGCGCACGGCGCCCTCACCGAGAGCTCTTCCGCGAGTCCGCTGCCCGCGTCCTGGCGGTGCCTCCGGGCGACGGCCCGTCGCTCCCGAAGCCGAAGGTGCCCGTTGTCGCGGTCACCGGCACGAATGGGAAGACGACGACGGTTCGGCTGCTCGCACATCTGCTCGGTGTAGGGGATAGGTCCGTCGCGTACACGTCGACGGACGGTGTCTACCTCGACGGGAAGATGGTTGAGGAGGGTGACTACTCGGGCCCGGCCGGGGCCGCCGCCGCGATCGAGCAGCCCGGAGTGACCGCCGCGGTCCTCGAGGTGGCGCGGGGCGGCATCCTTCTGAAGGGCATCGGCGTCGCGAAGTTGGATGTCGCGGTCGTGACGAACATCTCCGCCGATCACCTGGGGCTGTTGGGGGTTTTCACGCTGGACCAGCTCGCCGAGGTCAAGGCCGCGATCACGCGGATCGTCAAGCCGGATGGATGGACGGTCCTGAACGGGGACGACCCCCGCGTTCTCGGCATGGGCCAACGCGCGAGGGGACGGCCGTTCGTGTTCTCCCTGGACCCCGACCACCCCGCGATCCGCTGGGCGCTTTCCGAGCGGGGCCGCGGGCTGGCGCCGTTAGATGGATGGCTGACGCTGATGCGACCCCGCCGCCCGATCGAGCCGTTGATGCCGATCGAGGAGATCCCGATGACGCTCGCCGGGATCTCCGGTATTCACACGCAGAACGCCATGGCCGCGGCCGCGGCGGCCCTTGGGGTCGGCCTGTCCACCGTTGAGCTGGTCGAAGGGCTGCGCGGGTTCGTGCTCGACCCGGAGTCGAATCCCGGCAGGGCCAACCTGTTCGAGCTGGACGGCCGCATCCTGGTCGTCGACTACGCGCACAACGAGGCAGGCATGGACGGGCTCGTCGAGATCTGCCGTGGCCTCCGGCCTCCCAGCGGAAGGATCTGGATCGCGTACGGCACCGCGGGGGACCGCAGCGACGAGGTTGTGCACGGTATGGGTTACATCGCCGCGCGGGCAGCCGACCGGGTCGGCATCGTGGAGCTCCATCGCTACCTGCGCGGAAGGGATCCCAAGGACCTGATTGAACGGCTGCGCGCGGGGGCGGTCGACGGCGGAGCCACCGACGTGCCCGATTTCGCCACGGAGATCGAAGGACTCGAATGGATGCTGAAGCAGTCGAGCCAAGGTGATGTGCTCGGGATCACGGCGCTCGCACAGCGGCCCGAGATATTCGAGCTGATGAACGAACGAGGCGCGAGCAGGATCGGTGCGGAGCGCTGCCTCGAGATAGCTCGGGCTGCTCGGAAGGCCTAGCCCTTACGGGCCCGAGCCTCGCGCACTCGACGAACCGGGCCTTCGAGCCGGCGTCGCTTGGCAAGCCGGTCGAGCGCGGCGTCGTCCGGCTCGGTGACCTCCTCTACGATCTCGAGGTCCGTCCTGATCGGGACCACGTCCCGCATCGAGGCGATGTAGTCGACGGCCCCGGCGACCCTGCTCTTCAGCCCCGGTGAGCCCTTGAGCGGCTTGCGCGAGCTGCGCTCGGCCTGAGCATCCTGGAGCATCTCGTCGAGCGAGTCGTAGGCTTTCACGAGGGCTCGGGCGGTCTTCTCGCCGACGCCGATGACTCCCGGAAGTGCGTCGGAGGGATCGCCCCGCAGGATCGCGAAGTCCGCGTACCGGGAGGGGGGCACGCCGTACTTCTCCTCGACGGCCGCCTCGTCCATCTCGGGGAGATCCGAGACCCCACGGCGAGTGATGAGCACGCGAACCCACGGGTCGCGGACCAGCTGGAGCAGGTCTCGATCGCCGGTGACGATGTCGATGCGGTCACGCTTGGGAGCCAGGGCGCACAGCGTCCCGATGGCGTCTTCGGCCTCCCACTCGGGCGCCCACGCCTGGACCATCCCCAGGAGCCCCAGGACCTCGGCCAGGAGCTCGAACTGTTCCGTCAGGTCGTCGGGCTCCTCGGCCCGCTGGGACTTGTAGTCCTCGTAGGCTGCGACTCGTCCGGCGGGCTTCCAGTCGTCGTCCAGGCAGTGGACGATCTCGTCGGGCCCGCGATCGCGGAGAAGCCGGGCAACCATGTCGAGATATCCGTGGACCGCGTTTACCGGCCTGCCCTTCGGATCCTTGATCGAGTCCGGGAGAGCGAAATAGGCGCGATACAGCAGGCTGGAGGTGTCGAGCAACATGCGTTTGGCCACGGCGGGACCTTAGCCGGAATAATCGACGGGCTCCCTGGAGGGAGCCCGTCGTTGGTCCGGAAATCCGGATCAGGCCGGCGGCCAGGTGAACACAGGAGCGGGCGGGGTCGGCGGCTCCTTCTCCTGGAGGGTCCGGAGGTCGATCCCGTTCACGTCCCGAAGGTAGTCGAGCCACCACTCGTCGTAGGGAGTTCCGCCGGGGATGATCTGACGGAGCTTTGTGGGGTCGTCGGCCTCCATGAGGTACAGCTGGAGATCGCCCATCGGCGTCTCCTGCAGGAAGGTTTGGAACCTGGTGATGGTGGCCTCCTTGTTGAGTCGCAGGAATTCGTCCATGTGAGGTTCGAGCTCCTTCTCGAAGTTCCTCGCTCGCTCCGACTGCCCCGGAAGCACCGGCGCCGCGTAGTTGATGACGTAACCCATAGTTCCCTCCTCCGCCCGCTCGTGGGCCTCGTCCGTTCATGCATCGTGCGCCGAGCGTGCCTTCCTGGCAACCCGGGGACCAAATCCGGGCCCCACGTGGTTACATCGGATGAGGAGGTGCCATGGAAGCCGAGATGAAGAAGACCGAGCAGGAGTGGCGCAAGGAGCTCACGCCCGAGCAGTACGCGGTTCTACGGGAGCAGGGGACCGAGCCGCCGTTCAGCCACCCGTACGCGTACGCCAAGGATCAGGGGAGCTACATGTGCGCCGCGTGTGGTGCGGAGCTCTTCCGTTCCGACACGAAGTTCGACTCGGGGACCGGATGGCCCAGCTTCACCGAGCCGGCCGTGGCTGAGGCGGTGGAGCTCCGGGAGGACCGGGCGCACGGCATGATCCGCACAGAGGTCGTGTGCCGGCGCTGTGGAAGCCATCTGGGCCACGTGTTCGACGACGGCCCGGGTCCTAACGGCCAGCGCTACTGCATCAACGGGGTGTGCCTGGTCCAGAAGCCCGCTGGAGGCTCGGAGTCGTAGGCGTGTCCCACCGCAGGCGAAACGTACTCAGTTTGTAGGGTTTCCTCCCCCGTGCCGACCCACTTAGCGTTCCGGGGTGCGCGGGAG
>JBOGVX010000064.1:0-5225 GCA_050693165.1 Actinomycetota bacterium
GCAGCGGGTTGCTCGCGTGGTCCGACGCCTTGATGAACGCCACAGCGCTCTCCTCGAACTGCTCGCTTGCCGTTTCCAGATCCCCATCGGCAAGGGCGTCTCTGGCCGCCTGTATGTGCTCCCTGCCCTCCAGCAAGCTCGACCGAGCGTCGAAGGCCGGAATCATCCCCAGACCGATCAGCGCGCCGAGCCCGGCGAGGATGCCGAGGATTACCGCGATGCGCCGACGGCGCCTCTTGATCCTGTGCTTGACCCTTACGCGCTGGCGGACACGATCTCTCTCACGTGTGTCCGTCATGGCCTTGAGCCGCTGGCCAAGGCCAGGATCACCTCTCCCGTCGAGACGGGACGGCTTCGCGGTCCTTGTAGGCGTAGCGGTACTGGTAGTAGTAGCGGTACTGGTAGCCCCTGGCCTTCGACGGATCGAAGGAGTTGAGGACAGCGCCGAAGACGTCGGCGTTGACCTGATCGAGCTGTTGCCTGGCGTGGGTCAGGGCCCCCTGAGTCGTCGCCTCGGCGTGGCCCACGTACAGCACGCCGTCTGCCAGGGGCATCAGGGTTAGGGCATCCGCGACCGCCAGGACAGCCGGCGTATCGACGATCAAGATGTCACAGATCCCCTTGAGCTCATCGAGCATCTCCCCCATCGCCTCGGAGCCGAGTAGCTCGGCCGGTGCCGTTGGAACCGGCCCGCTGCACACGACACGGAGGTTCGGGATGCTCGGATCGATAAGGATCTCGCTGAGAGTGTTCTGGCCGGCCAGGTAGTTCACGACGCCGAAGTCGTGGGGCAGCCCGAAGAAACGATGCAAGCGCGGCTTGCGGAGGTCGGCGGAGACCAGGATCACGCGCTTGCCCGCCTGAGCGAGCACAACCGCCAGATTGGCCGCGGTCGTGGTCTTGCCTTCACCCGAGGTCGCGCTGGCAACCATGAGCGTCCGCATCCCCCGCTCGGCAGCCATGAAGAGGACGCCCGTTCTCAGGGTCCTGTACGCCTCTGAAGCGGGGCTCTTGGGCTGATCGAGAGTCACAAGCTTGGCCCTGTCGCGCTTCCGCCATCCCGGCACCTTGGGGATGATCGCCAGAACAGGGGCGCCGGCCCGCGCCTCGAGGTCTTCCCGTCCCTGCAGACGGTCGTCCAGCCGCTCCCGGAGGAACGCGAGCGCCACGCCGATGGCCAGCCCGACGAAGAGAGCCACTGCGCCGTTGAGGACGTGGTTCGGACTCGCTGCCGCCGATGGCAGGTTCGCGGCCTGGATCACGTCACCAGGATCGATGATCACGCTCGTTAGCGGCGAAAGCTGTGCACGAACCACCGCGATCTGACTGGTCAGCACGTCGTGCTCGCTCTGGAGGTTCGCCGCTCCGGTGCCCGAGCCGATCTGGGCATCGAGCTCCTGGAGCTGCGCGGTCAGCTCCTCGATCTGGCTCTCCAGTGGCTGGCGCAGGTTCCTGATCGCCTCGGTGGACTGCTCGGTCTTGTAGGCGAGGTACGAGTCGGTGAACGCCGAGGCCGCCTGCTGGGCCCGAAGCGGATCGGGATCGGAGAAGGTGGCCTCCAGAACCTGTGTCTCACCCGGGATCGTGACCTCGAGGTTCTCCACGAGAGTGGCGGCGTCCTCCGGGGGGTCGATCTCATCCGACGCACGGATGGCAACCTCCGCTGAGAGCATGATCTCTCGCTCTGTCTCCAGGCTGATCACGCTGGCTCCCGGCTGCGAGATCTGAGTCGGGCTTGTGATCTGCTTGAGCAGGATCTTCGACGTGGACTCGTAGATGGGCGTCTGGCGGAAGGAGAAGAGCATCGCGCTCCCGACGACCAGGGCCGTGATCAGGAGCACGGACCACTTGCGCTGACGCAGGACGGCCAGGTAGTGGCCTATATCGGCGACGTCGGCGGCCGGTGAAGCATCCTGGGGAAGGTTCATACGGTCCTCACGTTGTCTCGGAATACCCGGCGAGCTGAAGCCTACGCGCGATCCGCTCGATGATGTCCCTCAGGTCGGCGTGCGAAGCCCGGAGGCCCTCGAGGTCATTCCGGATGTCCCGCAGCGAGGCCTCGAGGGTGTCGAGGCGAGCGTCGCCCGAGGGGGCTCGCTCCACCAGAGGCGGCATATCGACGTCCTTGCGCGAGCGAGCCGGGAGGTCCTGATCCGTCGTTTGCGGGCCCCAGACGTCGCTGAAGAGACGTCTGCGGTCCTGTTGGTCATCAGGTGTCGAGTTGTCCATCAGCACTCATCGTAGCGGGGAACACGGGGTCCGTCAGCGGTGTTCGGGCCTCGGAAGTTATCGGCACCACACGGTGGCCACTTCACAAGAGAGCCCCGCCGAACGCTTGGCGCGCCCCAAGCCCCCCTACCACTAGGTCGGAATCCGACCTAGAATGCCCTCCTCATGCGCTTGGCGTTGTCGAGGGGAAGGGTGGTCCCTCTCGGTTTGCTCCTCGCCCTCAGCCTGAGCTCATCGGGTCAGGCCGCGGTCCCAGTAACCCGAGTGATCACCGACACCTTCACGAACACCACGAGCCCTCACGCCACGGCCGTGGAGCCGGATACGTTCGCCTTCGGGAACACGGTCGTGGTGGCCGCCCAGGTCGGGAGGTTCTTCAACGGAGGCGCATCCGGGATCGGCGTTGCCACCTCGACCGACGGCGGTGGCACCTGGACCCAGTCCAACCTGCCCGGACTCACCACTCACAACGGCAACGGCGGTGTCTTCGATCGAGTCAGCGACCCGTCCGTCGCCTACGACCCCGCGCACAACGTTTGGATGGTGTCCTCGCTGGCACTCACGACGTCGAGCTTGGGTCGAGCCATCCTCATCAGTCGCTCAACGGATGGCGGCCTGACCTGGGGCCTTCCGGTCGCGGCAGCGACGGCAGTATCGAACCAGAACTTCGACAAGAACTGGACGACCTGCGACACGTATGCGACGAGCCCGTTCTACGGGAACTGCTACACCACCTGGGACGACTTCGGCAATGGGAACCGCCTGCTCACATCCCGATCGTTGGACGGTGGGCTCGCATGGGAAGCCGCCCTTCCGACGGCCAACAACGCCACCGGCCTTGGAGGCCAGCCGGTCGTGCAGCCCAACGGCACAGTAATCGTCCCCACGGCGAACGCGTTCGTTACATCGATCCTCGCCTACAGCTCGACGGATGGCGGCGCATCGTGGAGCAGCAGCGTGCCCGTTTCCAACATCAGCTCCCACGACCCCGATGGGAACCTGCGCTCCATCCCACTGCCCTCCGCAGAGGTGGACGCGGCCGGCAAGGTCTACCTGGTCTGGCAGGACTGCCGCTTCCGGAAGGGATGCAAGAGCAACGACATGGTCATGAGCACATCGACGAACGGCACGACCTGGTCCGCCGTATCCCGCATTCCGATCGACCCGACGAACAGCGGCGTCGACCACTTCATCCCCGGGCTCGGCGTCGACCCCTCGACCTCGGGAAGCGGCGCGCGCCTGGGCCTCACCTTCTACTTCTACCGGCAGGCCAGGTGCCCCAAGAGGACCGGATGCCAGCTCGAGGTGGGCTACGTCCAGTCCAACGACGGGGGGAGCACCTGGAGCCAGCGAGCCGACGTGGCCGGACCGTTCCCGCTGACATGGACCGTGGACACGACTCAGGGCCGGATGGTCGGCGACTACATCTCGACGTCGTGGCTGGGCGGGACCGCCACCGCGGCCTTCGCGGTCGCGACCCAGGCGCCATCACCGTTCGACGAAGCGATCTACTTGCCGGCGGGAGGGCTGGCTCCGGCGTCCGGCGGCTTCGTCAACACCTCACAGGGCGAGAAAGCGGTTCCGGGCGCCGCGTCAGATCACGCGTCGTCGCAATCGGCGATCCGCCGGCACTAGCGACGGACCGCCGACGCGCGAGCTGATCCGGCTATCTACGAGGCGTTCGGAAGACCCAGCGTCGCCGGACCATGAGCAGAGCCCCCAGGGCTCCGACTGCCGCCACGGTTGCCATGCCAACCGTGAGCCCGGAGACCTCCGGCACCTCGCCCGCGAAGCTGGCGTTCTTGCCGGAAGAGTTCGGCCGGGACGTGTTCCCCGGATAGCAGTGCTTGTTCTGGCTGGGCTTGTTGTGACCACCCTTCCCGTCCGTGCACGACGGGGTCTGGTTTCCCCCGCCCGGGCCGCCGCCCTGGCCTGGGGGTGGTTTGTGTTCAGGCCTGTGACCCCCGAAGGCCGGTCCCACAACGAGCAGGAGGAGCGCGACCACGGTGAATGACACGAGGATCCTCTTCATGCTGACCTCCTCCCAGAAGGTTCGGTTGGGAGTCAGATTTACCCCTTTCGTCCCCCGTCGTTCTCCTCGAGCTCCAGTACCTGTTCGAGACGGGCAAGGTCGCCGAGGCATCGAGCACGGTGGTCGCGGATCTCGAACGACGCATCGGTCTACGGGTCGTGGATGCGTCTCTGACGGACCTCGTAGACGTTGCCGCCGGGCGCTCTTGGACGCGCGACCCGTTCGACCGGCTCATCTCGTCGCACGCCACGCTCGCGCGCGCGAAGCTCTTGACTGCGGACGAGACCATCCTGGCTGCCCTCCCAGAGTCCACGCGGGAGTGAAGCGCTCTAACCTTTGGTCCGTCCTATCTCCCACGGCCGGGCCTGAAGACCCAACGCCGGCGTAGCAGCAGGAGGGCGCCGAGGGCTCCGACGGCAGCGATCGTCGCCATCCCGACGGTGAGCCCACCTGAGCGCTGAGGAGCCGGGGCCTCGAAGGCCGTCCTGGCGCCCCTGGCGTTCGGGCTGCTCGAGGAGGGCGGGTAGCAATGCTTCTGGTTCGGGCGCCTGTTCTTGTTGCCCTTCCGGCCCTTCTTGTTGCCCTTCTTCCCCTTCTTGTTGCCCTTCTTCTTGTCCTGGCTGTCGGTGAGCTCGGACTTCTTGTCACACGCGGGGGGTCTGTGATGGCCATCCTTGTGCTTGGCCACGGCGGGGCCCACGAAGGCCAAGGCAAGGAACACGCAGAGACTTGCGAATATCGCGAGGGTCTTCTTCATTGCGCTCACGAACTCCCTGGACGCAGCCGAAGCCCGGCCGGCATCGTCCGTCGGTTCCTCGACTGGGTCCACACCCAGCGACCGAGCAACCCCGCCGCCAGCAGCCCGAAGCCGCTGGAAGCCAGGAACCAGACGGGGAAGCCAGCAAGGCCGGTGCTGCTGCTGCCGCCGCCGCCGCCCCCGTCGGCCGGGCTCGTCGCTCCGAAG
>JBOGVX010000065.1:0-18302 GCA_050693165.1 Actinomycetota bacterium
GGCGGAGGTGGTGGTGGCGGCTCGAAGAACTCGCTCATCGTTCAGGCGAGGCCGCCGAGGGCGCTTCGCGTGGAGCCCTCGGCCTTGGCGGCCTTGAGGAGATTCCTGGCGATCACCATGCGGTGGACCTCGGACGGGCCGTCGTAGATGCGGGCGGCGCGGGCGTCGCGGTACATCCCCTCGAGAGGCGTGTCCGTCGAGTAGCCGAGCGAGCCGTGGAGCTGGAGCGCGCGGTCGACGATGTCGCCGAGGGCCTCGGAGACGAAGACCTTCACGAACGAGACCTCCTGCTTGAAGTCGAGGTCGTTCTCGATCTTGTAGGCGGCATGAAGCACCATCAGCCTCGCCGCGTACAGCTGGATCGCCGAGTCGGCGAGCCACCACTGCACGGCCTGATGGTCGGCGAGCGGCTTCCCGAACGTGGACCGCTCCAGCGCGCGGGTCGCGGCCATGTCGAGAGCCCGCTGTGCCACGCCGATCCAGCGCATCGCGTGGGCCAGCCGCGCCGGACCGAGCCGCGTCTGCGCCAGCGCGAGACCCATCCCCGGATCGCCGAGCACCGCGTCAACCGGGACGCGGCATCCCTCGAGCTTGACCTCGCAGTGACCGCCCGGCCCGTGCGTCCCCATGACCGGGATCTGGCGGATGACGTTCCAGCCAGGGTTGTCCTCGTCTACCAGGAGCAGCGTGTGGCGGAGATAGCGGTTCTCGTTATCCGGATCGGTCAGCGCGACCACGATCGCGAACGCCGCCCCGTCGGCGCCGCTGATGAACCACTTCTCGCCGTCGATCACCCACTCGGCGCCGTCGCGCACCGCTCGAGCTCGCAATGCCGTGGGGTCGGAGCCGGAGACGTCTCTCTCGGTCATCGCGAAGCACGAGCGAACCTGCGCTGCCGCGAGCGGCTTGAGGTACTTCTCCTTCTGCACGTCCGTGCCGGCGTGAAGGAGCAGGTGCATGTTCCCCTCGTCCGGGGCCATCGCGTTGATGGCCAGCGACGCCAGGCCCGAGACCCCGCACTCCTGCGAGATCAGGGCCATGCCCAGTGGCCCCACGCCGAGCCCTCCCCATTCGGGTGGCAGGTGCGGCGTCCACAGGCCCGCGTCTCGCGCCTTCTTACGCAGGGGCTCGAGGGCGTCCTCGAGGCTCTGCTCGTCGGTGACGTCCTCCTCGACCGGCAGGACCTCGTCGAGGATGAACTGACCGACGCGGGTGCGCAGCTGGTCGAGCTCGGGCGGGATCGTGAAGTCGATCACGGCCCTATTCTGGCCGAGCTGTAGCCGCGGCGCGGGCTCGGGAGAAATCCCTCAGGATCGGCGGCAGCCACGGGAGCGTCAGCCTCGAGGCCGTCGCCGTGGCGGCAAGAGTGACCTTCGAGGTCAGGCCGTGCCTAAGGTCGAACATCTCCCGGATCCTCGGGGGTAGGAGCGCGACCGTGACCTGGCGCAACACGACCGTGGGAAGCCGTAGAGGCAGCGGCAGGGGCGGGCGGAGCACGTCTCGAACCAGGCGGCGAGAGGCGTCGGTGGCTCGCAGCTCGGGGCCGTCGAGCATGCCGCGGAGGTAAGACCGGAAGGCACGGAGATCGGCAGGTATGTGGGCGCCCGGGATGCCGAAGCCCTCGGCTGCGGCGACCGTCTCGCGGTAGTAGCCGGCCCTCTCCTCCTCGGTCAGCGGCCCAACGAACCGCTCGTACACGGCGAGCGTCGTGTCGATCAGCGTCGCGTTGACCCACACGAGCAGCTCGGGATCGTTCGCCGAGTAGCGGCGCCCCTCCGCCTCCCCCGCCACCCGGTCGTGCACGGCTCGGATCGCCTCTGACGCGTCGTGCGCCTCGGCCTCGGTCCCGTAGATCAGCGCCAGCGAGAGGTCGAGCGTCCGGCGGAGCCTGTCGAGGGCTCGGGCCGGGAAGTCGCTGTGGTGCGCCACCCCGGCGGCCACCAGCGGATGCGCGAGCTGCATCACCAGGGCCCGCTGGCCGCCTGCGAGCAGCACCCGCTCCCGGTTCACCTTCGCCGTCATCCTGGTGTCCACCTCGGCTACGGTACCGCCGTGTGGATCCGAGAGGCGCGACCCGGCGATTGGCCCGACGTTGCCGCGCTCCTCGCGCAGCTCGGCCGCCCCGACGTCCGCGGGACCGACGAGGAAGACGCCGGGCGCGAGGTCTTCGAGCTATACCTCGAGCGCCCCGACACCTTCGCGTTCGTGGCCGAGCGTGATGGCCGCGTTGTGGGCTTCGTGGACCTCGAGCTCCGCACGCGTCTCAACTTCACGACTCCGCAGGCCTGGATCCCCGACCTGATCGTCGCGGAGGACGCGCGAAGCGGCGGCGTGGGCGCGGCGTTGCTCCAACGCTGCGAGGAGGTCGCACGGGAGCGCGGCTGCTGGTCGCTCTCTCTCGAGTCCGCGACGTGGCGCGAGCGCGCACACGCGTTCTACGAGCGCGAGGGGCTCGGCCACACGGGAAAGGCGTTCTCGAAGGTGTTCGCGGACATCGAGTGGCCCCCGCCGGCGAAGGAGAACGGCTAGGTGCGGCCGATGATGACCCTGGTAACTTCCGGCCAGCCCTTCGTGCTCTTCACGTCGCGATAGCCCGAGCGAACGAGCAGCCCGCGCACAACGCGAGCGAAGTCCGGGCTGACCTCGAACATCATCCAGCCCCCCGGCCGGAGCCAGTCGGGCGCCTCCTCCGCGATCCGGGTCAGCATCCCGAGGCCGTGCTCCGAGAAGTCGGTGAGCGTGTCGACGGGCTCGAAGCCCCGGATCTCGAGCGGCAGGTCCTCAACCTCGTGCTCCGGCACGTACGGCGCGTGAGCTGTGATCACGTCCACCTTCCCGCGGATGCGCTCGGGCAGCGAGCCGAACAGGTCACCCTTGTGGAACTCGACGTTCTTGAGCCCCAGCTCCTTCGCGTTCCTCTTCCCCTGGCGGATGGCGTCCCCGGAGATGTCGGAGCCGTGCACCTCGGCCTTCGGCACGGCCGCGGCGATGGCCAGCGCGATCGGGCCGATCCCGGTCGCCATGTCAACGGCTACGGGCTTCGGCCTTCGCCTCAGCCTGCGCGCCGCCTGTTCCACCGTGTACTCGGACGATTGCCTCGGAACGAATGCGCCGGGACGCACACGGATACGCAGGCCGCGGAACTCCGTCCAGCCGAGAATGTGCGCCATCGGCTCGCCTCCCGCTCGCCTGCGCACCAGATCGCGGTACCGCTTGGCGCGAACGGCCGGAACGGCCCCGTCCTCGTCGAGGTCGTCCTCGTCGATGCCGACCACGTACGCGAGCAGCTGTCGCGCCTCGTGCTCCTCTCGGTCCGAGGGCCAGTGGTCGATCGCGGGCGAGCGCTTCATGCGCTTCTCGCCCTCGTCGATCAGCTCCCCCGCCGTCAGCTGCGCCGCCATCCGGCGAACCTTATCGGACGCGGGCGTATGCTTGGCCGTGATGGCCAACCCGAAGATGAAGCTTGCGGTCCCGGACCAGGAGGGCGCGAAGGCGGTCCAGATGATGGCCGACCGCGTCCTGATCCGCCGGCCGGACGACGAGGGCGAGCGCCGCTCCAAGGGCGGCCTTCTGATACCCGCCACTGCGGCGACCGTCAGCAAGCGCGGTCTGTGGGCGACCGTTGTCGCTGTGGGCCCTCACGTGCGCAACGTGGAGCCCAAGGACGAGGTCCTGCTCCTTCCCGACGCCGGCATCGAGGTCGAGATCCGTGGCGAGGAGTACCTGCTGGTCCGCGAGCGAGAGATCCACGCCGTGGCCAGCGAGCGCGGCGACGCCCGGACCGGGCTGTACCTCTAGACCGCGACGCGGCCGTTCGAGACGATCAACGCGAAGTCCTGATCGGTGTCGTCCGCGTTTCCCGGCACCCCGTCGCCGGCGATGTTCGCGGCGCCCACCTGCACGGTGATCGCACCAGAGGGGGCGGTCTGCAGGAACACGTTCTCGAGGTTGTTCATGAAATCGGCGGTGCCGCCGGCAACGCTCCAGCCCGTGCTCGGAGTCCCGAACGAGTTGCCGAGGTAGGTGACCCCACCCGCTGTAACCCGAAGGTCGAGGTCGTTGACCCACGCCGGCGTGTCGCCGCCTAGGCCGTGGCCGGGCGCGTCGGTCCAGACGAGCGTGACCTTCACAGGCTTCGAGGGATCGACCGGCTGCACGGTGGTCGAGTAGGTCTCCCCGCTCGAGCCGAGCGTGACCGACTGGTCCACGTACGCCTTCTCCGTCACGCCGAACACGTTCTGGAGGTTCAGCCTGCCCCAGCCCTGCTTGTTGTTGGGTATGTGGCCCATGACCTTGCCGTCGGCGTCCTTGCCGCCCGCGAGGTCCACAGCGCCGTTAACGAACGCGCCCTTGATCAGCGCGGGGCTCGGCGTGTTGCCGAACTGACGCCGGTAGTACTGAGTGAAAAGGGCCGATGCCCCGCTGACGTGGGGAGAGGCCATCGAGGTGCCGGTGCAGCCCGTGTAGAGCGGAGCCCCGGGGTCGGCAACCGGGTCGATGCACAGCGCGATCGTGCCCGCGTTGGCCGTCGAGGTAACGCCCTGGCCCGGCGCGACCACGTCCGGGAGCAGCCGGCCGTCGAGTGCGGGGCCGTGCGCGGAGCAGGTGCAGAGATCGTCGATGTCGCCGGCGCGGATGTCCTTGGTGCCGCCGACCCGCAGCAGGTTCTTGCCCTCGTCGGGCGAGCCCTGGGTGCTGCTCCCACCGCTGCCGTTCATGATCGACAGCACGAAGTTGAGGGCCTCGTGGGCCGGGGTCGCCGGGTTCGCATCTCGGGGAGCGAGATCGAACTCGCGCGTGTCGGCGTCGTACCCCTCCGGTGAGCCAGACGGCCCCCACGAGTTGGCCGACGTCGTCGCGCTGCCCAGCACCGAGTCCCGGTTGAGGTTCACGTACTGCCCGGGCCCGCTGTAGCCGAAGGCCGCCCCGAGAGCGATGAAGTTCTGGTCGAAGAGCTGGGCTCCCGGTGCCACGCCGAGCCCGTGCTGGAACCCGTCCGGGTCGGTCGCGGGCACGGTGCCCGTTCCGACGATGATCCCGCCGGTGTGCTGGCCGTGGAAATCGGAGTGGTTGCCGACCGTCCCGTCGCACGTGTGGGTCGGAACCCGGTAGTTGAGGCACCCGGAAACCGTCCCGACGGTGTCGGGATGGGCCGTCGAGTACCCGTCGTCCACGTGAGCGATGATCACACCGTCGCCATCGATGTTGTGTGAGGCGAGCCACGTCCGGTACCCGGTCTGTGGTTGCCCCTGCGCGTTGTAGTTGCCGGCAACGACTTGATCCGAGGCCTCGCCGCGCGGCATGCCGCGGCGCTGCGGAGAGATCGAGTAGACGTTGGGAAGCTTCGCGATCGCCTCCAGGGCTGCCGAGCTCACATCGACCTGAAGACCCACGCCCCGCACGTCCATGAACGGGAGCGACCCGGTCACCTCGAGGCTCTGAGCCAGGGACGAGATAGCTCGTACGCTCGTCCGCAGTCCGGCGCCGTCGAGCAGGACAACGTTCGTGGGTCCGTCCGAGAGCTCGAGGTCGCCGAAGCGATAGGCGGCGTCGAAGGCCCCGGCCCAGCGAACGAACGACAGCCCGCGGATGCTCGAGATGCTGCTCGCGTCAGCCAGGACCACGTATCCGAACGGCGCGATCGGCTGGACGAGCCTCGCGCCACGAGACCTGAGTGCCGAAAGCCAGAGGTCGCGTGTCGGCGCCCGGAACTGCACCAGTCGGAGGGCCTCGCCCTCGATACGTAACCCGGACGCTCCGGGAACGCTCACGAGCGGATCGAACGTGGCCGAGGGCAGGACCAGCGTCCGCGCCTCGGGGTGCGCCTCGAAACCGGACACTCCCTCGAGCGTGTGGAGGTCGCTTTCGGACACCGCGGCCCAGTCGAAGGCGCCGTAATGCTCCACCCAGCTCGCCTCAACGCCGGCTGCGGCAAGCTCCCCGACGCCAACTCGCACGGGCACGTACGTCGCGTCCGCGGCGGGAGCCGGCGAAGTCCGGCCCAGAACGAGGCCGAGCAGGACCAGAGCGGAGGAGAGAGCTCGGATCCTCATCAGAACGGCAAGTCGCCCAGGTTCAGGACGTCTCCGCGGCGAAGCAGGATGTCGCTCTCCTTCGTGGACCCGTTGGCGGTGACCTTCAGCTTGTACGTCTCGGTGCGCCCCGCCTTAGCCTCCAGGGGTCTGGTGCTCGGGTTGACGTGCCACTCGATGACGCCGTCGGCCGCTGTCGTGGTGCTGAAGTCCAGGACCTCGTGGGTGACGTCGGCGCCCTGATGCAGCAGGGGCCCTACTCCATCAGCGCCCTCAGGCCACATGGGCGTGTCGAACTCCTTGTGGATGTTCAGGGTTGCCTGCACCGGGGCGCCCGACGCGTCCGTGGCCCGACCCGTGATAACCGCGTGATTCGCCGTCTCGGTCAGCACCTCGGCCGCCCGTATGAAGGCGTTCATAGCCTTCGTCCAGTTGGCCTCGCGCCCGGGTCCGTCGGTCCCGTTGTAGGAGGGATGGAAGCCGGACCCTCCGTGCTCGATCGTGTAGCCGAGCGCGGACGTTGCCCCGTAGGCCCAGTCGTCGGTGGTACCGGTCGTCGGATACAGGCCCAACCCGATCTGGGACTTGCTCTCGTCGCTGAACAGGATGTCCGCCAGCTCAGCACCCAACGTACTGAGGATGTCCTCGTCGTACGCGGGCTCGGTCGTGTGACCCCAGGGGCGGAGGACGAGGGCGGCGTTGTTGTGGTTCGTAACCACGGCCACCACGTTGTTTCCTCGGATGTAGTTGGCGACGTTCCGGGACTCGGGCTCGGAGAGGGGAGCGCTGCCGTAGTACGTCTGGTCGTAGAGGTTCGGGGAGGTCGCTGCCAGGACGGGCACCATGTCCAGGATGGGATCGGCCTGGTTGACGGGGGTGACCCCCTGCGGGATGCCGCTCAGGCCGCGGTTCGTGGCGCCCCAGAAGAACGGGTAGTTGCGGTTCGGGTCCGTCCCGTAAGAGGTCGGGTTCCCGCCCGTCTCCTCGTCCAGATGGCCTCTGCGGTTCTTCCGCCAGTACTGACCTTGGCCACCCGCCACAGCTCCGAGGTTGGCGTTGTTCAGAGTGGACTCGCGGGCAAAGTGGAAACCGTCGACGTTCATGATCGGTACCACCGTTACGCGTGCGCGATCGAGGATCGTGGTGATGGTTGGGTCCGTCCCGTAACTGCGCAGGAGGTGGTGGGCGAAGCTCATGACATACTCGGCGGTCGGCCACTCGCGCGCGTGGTGGATCCCGTCGATGTAGAAGATCGGACGGCCGTCTGAGGCGTCGATGTTGGGGCCGATCTCGATGCCGTACACGTCCCGTCCCTCGAGGGATCTCTCCCCCAGCGTTATCCGGCGGGCAAGGCCGGGGAACTGGGTAGGGAGGGCGGCCAGCTCGCTCTCGTAGTCCGCGAGTCGCCTGTAGTCCGTGCGCGTGTCGGCACCGGGCGGCCCGGCAAGCATCATCTGAGGCGCCGTCGCCAGCGCCCTCGCGTCCCTGGCCACCAGGTCGGTGACGGTGATCTGATGCCAGATCCCCATCTGGGAGAGCCGCTGCTGGTCGCCGGGCCACAGCAGCAGCTCGATCGAGCCGTCGGCGAAGCGCCGATGGGTGTCGTCGAAGGTGGAGAGAGCGAACGCCTGCGTCGCCGTTCGAGGCATCACGCGAGCAAGCTGAAGCGCTTGGGAGCCCTCCGATGCGAAGGCCTTCGAGCCGCCCAGGTAGCGGCCCAGGGCCAGGGCACCCAGCCCCATGCCCGACATCTTCAGAAGCTCTCTGCGGCTGATCTCCCGGCCGTGCCCCCAAGTGCTCATCGTTCCTCCGTGGTCGTGTGTGCGCCCGAGAAGAGATTCGCCAAGGGGACCTCGGAACCTTTTGTGCATGTGCACAAAGGCGAGGCTCCTCCGGCGGCGAATCAGTAGGCATGAGGAAGCGGGCCCTCGTCACCTTGATGCTGCTTGCGGCTCTGGCGCCGCACGGCGCCGCAGGCGCCTCTCCAGCAGGGCCCGAGAGCAACCCGGTGGGGTCGCTCAGGTGGCTCCCGGCCAACACGAACGAGCAGGTCCCCGACGGGCTCCGCAGGCTCGTCGTGATCTACGACCGCTCCCTGAACGAGGCCGGCAAGCCCTCGGATCTGCTGGCCCGGGGTGCGTTCGGCCTGAAGATCACGGCCACGGGAAACCTCCGTATGTCCGACTGGTCCCCGCGCATCTCGCCGATCGACAACGGCCTGTCCTCGCTCGAGAACCTGCACGCGAGCGTGGTGGGCGACGTGAGAGACGGCGACTGCTCCAACGTTGGCACGGCTTCCTTCTCGGCGGCCTTCTCCACCACACGAACCTTTCTCCACTCGGGCACCGCCCCCTATCAGACGCAGGATGGCCCTGGCGCGTGCGAGGTCATCGAGACCTCGGTCGCAACCGCCGGGGGGTTCCAGACGAGGGTCACCACCCACGTCCCGGGCTTCTGGATAGACGTGCAGCTCCCCTCGGGGCCGGTCGCTCCTCAGGTCTGGTACACGGCGGCTTTCGACACCGACGGCGAGTTCGGGCCCTTCTACCGGACCGCCGACTCGGCCGGCTCCTCGAAGACCATCACCGCCACTTAGACAGACCACCCCCAAGACGTGAAGGGGCCCGGAGCCCGTGCCGGGCCCCTTCCTCACGCCCGGGTTTTGTGCGAGAGCACAAAGGGCCCGCCCTTCCTGGTAGCGAACTCTGAGAGCAAGCCCCAAGGAGGATCCTCGTGAGAAGGCCCGGCCCTGCCGTCACAATCGCCCTCGGCGCTCTGGTGAGCCTGTGCTTCATGCCTGTCCCGCCCGCCGTCGCGGACGACCCGCTGCCCCGCGTCCCGCCCGGCTTCGCCGTCACCGCGTACCAGCACATGCAGGGCGTGGGCACGAGCCTCGCTTTCGGCAAGGACACGAGGGACGGGTCCGGCACTCGCCTATACGTGACCGACTTCGCGCAGGGCCGGGTGATGGTGATCGACGACACCGCGGGCGTGGCCGGCCCGCCGGCGGTCTTCGCCACGGGATTCAGGAACCCCCTGGGAGTGGTGGCCGGGTCCGATGGGACCGTCTACGTCGCCGACGCCGAGGCACTGCGCCCGGGCCCGTTCGGCAGCCGCGCATACGGGCGCGTGTGGAGGATCCCGGACGCCAACCAGGACGGGGTCGGGGACGCCAAGCAGCTGCTCCTGAAGGATCTGCCTAACGGCCGGCACAACACCAACGGGATGGCATTCGGGCCCGACGGCATGCTTTATGTGACCAACGGCAACTCGACCGACAACGGGATCGTCGGCGGGGAGCCGGAGGCCAAGCCGTGGTCCGGCTCCGTCATTAGGGTCGACCCCGCCGCCGCGAACGTGAGCGTCGCCGACCTGGACCCCGCCGAGGCCCTCGTCGCGAGCGGGATGAGGAACGTCTACGACGTGGCGTTCTCGCCTGTCGACCCCACACAGGCCTTCATCCCGATGAACGGCGCGGACGACCCCGAGTCAGACGACCTGCTCTACGCGACCGACGTGGACGACACGAGGACCGTGACCGACCCGGATACCGGACTGCCGGTCGAGGAGCAGGTGATCGATGACTACGGCTTCCCGTCCTGCCTCTACAACGAGAGCGCGCGCGGGAACCTCGAGCCGTACAACAACCCCCACGCACCCACGATCGCCCAGTACGGGGAATGCCCGATAGAGACGGTCCCCCGCCCCGTCTCCTCGTACGGCCTCCACGTGTCGGCCAACGGCTCGGCGTTCCAGACCACGGACGCCTGGGGAGCCGACTACAAGAACGACCTCTTCACGGCCGAGTGGGGCAACCTGTTCGGCACCACGCCGGTCGGCCACGAGGTGGTCCGGGTCGAGCTGACCGCCAACGGTGACCAGGTTCTGCGCCAGAGCGAGTTCCTATCGGGCGCGGCGCCCATAGACGTCGTGTTCGACTCCTCCGGCGCGATGTACGCCCTGGACTTCTCGGGCGTGATCTTCAAGGTCACTCGTGTCGTCGAGGTTCCTCAGACGATCGAGGTCCAGATGAACGCGTTCCAGTTCGCTCCCGCCGTCCTGACGATCCCTCAGGGAACCATCATCAAGTGGAGCAACAAGGACGTCCTGGGCCTGCCCCACAACGTGAGAGCGCAGGCCGCGATCCGACCCACCGGTGCGGTCGAGACGGGATCCGAGATCGACTCGGACTCGCTGAACGTGGGCGGCAACAGCCACCAGTTCAGGTTCGACGAGCCGGGGACCTGGGTCTACACGTGCACGCTGGGCCTGCAGCACGAGGCTTTGATGCACGGCAAGATCACGGTAGTCCCGGCCGGCAGCTAGCGGACGCTAGCTCTTGCGCTTGCGAGGCGTGCGCTTCTTCGGTTGCTCGGGCTTGGGCTGCTCGAACTCCGGCGGCAGCAGGCCGCGAAGCCTTGCGAGCCGCATCTGGACCTCGAGGTAGACGCGAGCCTCGGGGTCGCCGAGAACGTCGAGCCCGGTGATCCGCTTTACGGCACGGAGCCTGTAGCTGACCGTGTTGCGGTGGACGTATAGCGCCGAGGCCGTCTCGCCCACGCTGGTGAGCTTGAAGAACATCTCGACGGTCGGGAGCAGCGCTCCCCCGCCCTGCGTGTCGTGCTCCAGGAGCTTCTCGATGTCGGCGGTGTCCGCCGAGTCGGGGTCCGCGACGAATGGCTCGAGCATCCCGTAGATGCCGAGCTCGCGGAAGGTGGTGACCCTGTCGCCGCCCCAGAGCAGCTCGCTGGCGTTTGCTGACCAGAGAGCCTCTCGGTACGCGCGACGCAGTCCCTCGGCGCCGGAGTATGCCCGGCCGACACCGGCCGTGATACGGCTCACCAGGAGGCTGGAGCGAGCCCGGTGCAGGATGGCCCGTGCCATCGCCTCGACGTGCTCGCCGCCGTTGTAGTCGTGAACCAGGGCCACGATCGTTCCGTCGAGCTTGGTCACGACCGCGCGAGGATCGGCGGTGTGCGCCTCACCCGTCACGAGCTCCTCGAGCTTCGCGATCGGAAGAGGAGCGTGCTGGTCGGGGTGAACGTTGATGACCACAGCACGGGTCGGGATGGACAGGTCGATACCCGTCGTCCCTTCCTTGCTGTCGTCCCCGCGAAGGATCGCGCGGAGCACGGCGGCCGGACGCTCCTGAGGAGGAGCCTCGTCGAGCAGCCTGTTCGAGGCGTGCTCAGGCCCGAGGATCATCAGCGGCAGCTTCTCCGCCAGGGCCTCACGCTCGCGGATAGGCAGATCGGACAGGACGTCGTCGTTCAGGACGAGCCCCGTCGCGTTCGCCTCAGCCAGCCGCTCCACGAGCTTGGTCAGGGTCTTGCGGCCGATGCTCTTGCGGTCGAGAACGGCGATGTCCCCACGCTCGAACACGGGGTCCGAACCGTTCCCACTGACCAGCACCATCCGGCGGAACGTGATCGGCGGCCGCTCCTGATCCGGCTCGGCCGGCGCGCCCTGGGGCGCACTCGCTGCTGGAGCCGACTGCTCGGCGGTCTCAGTGGTTGTCTTGATGTCCGTCACTTGGCGGGCCCTCCCTCGCATCCGACCTTCGAGTCGGGTCCGGCGCCACCGTTGCAGTAGTCGCCTCCACTGCCACCATCCAGTCGGTCTCTCTGGGACCCACCCAGGAGCTTGTCTCTATGGCTGCTGCCCAAGAGCTTGTCGCGGCCCGACTCGCCCGAAAGCATGTCTCGTCCGGTACCACCGTTGAGTGTGTCGTTGTCGTTCGAGCCGAAGAGCTTGTCGTTGCCGTCCTGGCCGAGCATCAGGTCGTTACCGACGGAGCCGTTCATCTGGTCGTTGCCCTCGCCGCCGTAGATGCGGTCGTTGCCCTGGCCGCCCTCGAGCTTGTCGTTGCCCGAGTCGCCTGAGACACGGTCGTTGCCGTCGTCCCCGTTGAGCTGATCGTTGCCGCCGTCGCCGAGGAGCTCATCCCTGCCGTTGCCGCCGGAGATCTCGTCGTTGTCGCCCTCACCCTCGAGGGTGTCGTTGCCTTCGCCGCCGTCAATGACGTCGGTGCCGTTGCCGCCGAGGATCCGGTCGTTGCCGGAGTCGCCGGCCAGCCTGTCGTCGCCGTCGCCGCCGGAGATGGAGTCGTCGCCGTTGCCGCCGGACATGTGGTCCAGGTCGGAGCCACCGGTGAGATCGTCGTTGCCGTCCTGGCCCTCGATGACATCCCGGCCGGACCCGCCGTCGGCCGAGTCGTTGCCGTCGCCACCGTGGAGGATGTCGTCGCCGTCGCCTCCCAGCAGCGAGTCGTTACCGACGTCGCCGGTGAGCATGTCTGAACCGGGGCCGCCGTTGAGCGTGTCGTTGTCGGGCCCGCCGTTGATCTCATCGTTGCCGGGGCCGCCGTTGATGGTCTTGGCGCCCAGGCCGGCCAGGATGATGTCGTCGCCTCCAAGGGCGTCGATGTGGTCGTCACCGTTTGACGGGCAGATGATGTCGGGCCCCTCGGTGCCGACGAGCACATCAGGACCGTCGGTCCCGAGGATCGTGCACGCGTTGGCGCTATTTGCTTGAGCAGTGAAGCCGCCATTGCCGCCACCGCCGCCGCTGGGGCCACCGCCGGTGCCGACCGGGATGATCGGGTTACCGACGTGGTCCTCTAGTGCCGCGAGCGGGACGAGGGGCGTGTACCTCACGGTGTTGACCTGAGCCGGGTCGATCTGAGAGGCGAGCGGCCCGATCGTCAAGGTCGCTGTCATCTGGTTCGAGACGTTCCCGGTCGGCTGAACCGATCCGGCCGTCTCGTCGTTGATCTCCCATTGCGGCGGGGACATCAGACCGTTGACGCCCTCGCTGAAGCCAACGCCGATCTGCGTTGCGTTGAGGATCGTCGCGGTGAAGACAGGGAGGAGCGAGTCGATCTCGAAAGCCGGGCTGGTCTGGCTGGTCGAGCGACCCGATCGGTCGGTCGCGGTGACCTTGATCAGCGCCGTCTTCGTGTTGACGTTCGCCCGCGTGGCCTGGTCGAAGATCGACCACTCGAAGCAGGCCTTCGTGCACGGGGGCGCCCCATTCGTGTTCGGGTGATTCTGAGCGATGGGCTCCCATGTCGCTCCGTTATCCGGGGAGAACTCGATGTCGATCGGGCCCGGAGGCTCCTGGAGGTTCGCATCGCCCGCAGTCCACTGGATCGTCACCGGGGGTGCTCCCTGGCGTCCGGAGAACGCGGTTCCGGGAAGAGCATCCAGCGACAGGGTCGGGGGGATCGAATCCTGGATCAGTGCCGCGTCGACCTGGACATTTGGCCCGAGGATGTTCTGGCCGTTGACCGTCCGCACGCCCCGAACGATGAAGCGCTGGCTCCGGTCGGCGAGCAGCGGAACATTCGCGGTCCACGATCCGCCCGAAACCGGAGTGGTCACGAGGGGATCGATGATTTGCGGGGTGCTCGGGTCATTGTCGTCGGGGGTGTTCGGCTGGTTGTCGTCGTTCCTGAAGACATGCACCTGCTCCGCGTTCTCCGCGGTTCCGTTCATGTCGTAGGTGGCCGTCGACACGTATTGGTCGCTCGCCGGGTTGGTCACTTTCACGACAGGCGGCAGGGCGTCGAGCAGCAGATCCGCGAAGCTCGGCAGGCCGTTGCCCGCGGCGTCCTCGTAATCGCCGGGTGTGTAGGTGATGTTCGCACCGGGAACCGCGCCCGCAACCCCGAGCGTCCTGCGGTCGCCGGAGCCGGTTACCGTCGTGACGATGCCGTTCTGGACGGTCCAGTTCGTGGGGTTGTTCGTACCGAGGACGGGCTCGTCGAAGCCGACCGTAACCTCGGCGGGGCCGGTCACCGCTGCGAAGAGGATCTTCGGAGCGATGCGGTCGAGGGTGTACGTTCTGGTCGAGCCATCGTCCGCGCCACTCCAGTTAGGGCATGTCTCCTCGTCACCGTTGCCGTCATCCGGGGGCTCGCAAAGAGCGTTGTCGCGCGCGATCACGTAGAAGGTGTAGCTGCCGTCGGACCCGAGATCCGGCGCGGTGATCTCCGCCCCCGACTCATCCGCCTGGTCCTGGCCGATGAACGCGTCACCGGGCCTGTCCAGCTGGTTGTTTCCCGTGGCCTCGAGGTAGAGCTCGGCGTGATGGCCGGCCCTGATGTTCGAGATAACCACGGTGGGGGTCGGATCGTTGGCGATCACCGAGGCTTCGGTCTTCCCGGCCAGGCTGTCGATGTCCGGGATGACCGGCGGGATCAGGTCGCGGGCCGTCTGGAAGGAGCCGCCCGCGTAGATGTTGTTGGCCGTGTTGTCGCGGTAGGTCTCGCGCTCGGGCAGCAGCCCGGCGCCGGGCCTGTAGACCACTTCGGGAGTCGCGTCCTCGTCCTTGTCCGGAGGAGCGAGCTGCAAGATCTTCTCGCTGTCCGTACCGCTGATGCCGACGGGAGGAACGCCGTCGATCTCCCAGTCGACGACGGCATCGGGCTGAGACGGCAGGTGCACGGGCTCCGAGAAGACGATCCGGAGCTCACGGGGGGCCGTCAGTCGAGCCTGTGCGACCGTCGGGCCGACAAGGTCGATCGGCACGGGAGCCGAGGCCGCGGTGGTCTCCTCGCCGGTACCCTCCTCCCTGACGGTGACCTTGAGGAACGCGTGCCCGCCGTGGCATCCGGGATCTCCGGGCTCGTCGGGATCGGCACCCAGCCCCGGAAGCTTGCGGGACCCCGTGATCTGTCCGTCGGCGCCCCAAGTGACCTGCGGCACATTCATGTCCTGCGTGCCGCCTACCCCAAATCCCTTGCACTGGAGGCCGTTGGCGCCCACAAAGCGGATCACGGCGCCGACCTTCAGTGCGGAGGCGGGGCTCACTTGCCCTCCGAATGTCACGGTGTCTCCGCTCTTGACGCCGGGCTGGCCGGCCGGCGGATGGAGGCTCACGCTAAGCGTCGGTGCGGTAGCAAGGGAGACCGTCGTTCCACCGAGAACCGCGAAACCCACGGCCCCGATCACCAGCATCGCTGTGGCTCCTGCGATGACCCGTCTCATCCGCTTAGCTCCTTTTGCGCGTCTCAGTGTCGTGCATTCCGCCTGTTTATGGAAGGGGCCTCTTCGCGAGGCCCCTTCCATCAATCCGATCCTCCAGCTCAGAACAGGGCGTCTCCGTCGAGGAACTCGTTCCCAGCCCGGTCCCCATACCGATCACCAACGTCGAATCGGTACTGGACCGCGAACGGGTTGACCGTCGCTGCGGAGTGCTCGCCGTAGCTGAAGGTGAGCTTCCGCTGCGATGTATTTGCCCCGTCGGCGTCGGCGGTCACCTGCAGGAAGACCCGCTGACCGTCGCTGACTCGCCGGGTATCGAACTTCCAGTTACCGGCTGTCTCGGTACCGAAGAGCTGGGACAGCGGCTCGCTGAAGTTGACCGAGATTTCGGTGCCCGCGATGACGACCGAGGCGAACACCGGGCGAGTCAGGTCGAGTATGAAATCGGCCAGACTGACCAGTCCGATGTTGTCGTTCACGTCGATCGAGATCGCGTACACCTTGGCCGGTCCTTCAGCCAGACCGAAGCTGCAGCTAAGTGTGACGGAATCACCGGCTGCAACGTCGCCGCCGCACTGGGTGTCGCCGACCCGCTGCAGCCCTTCCACACCGTTCGTCTCCTTGTACAGCTCGACGGTGTACCCGTCGGCGATCGCCGGGTCATCATCGGGGGCGTCGCCATCGATGAGGACGACCTCTGGGGACCCGTTGTTGAAGTAGAACGCGCCGTCCTGCAGACCGCGGCCGTTCACCGTCGAGAAGGTAGGCGCCAGAGGAGCGATCCCGTCGATAAGGGTCGGCTCCGCGGGAACGTCGACTTCCAGCCCGACACGGTCGTGATAAGGACTGCTGGTCGGCAGCGAGGGATCGTAAGTGATGGTTCCCTCGGTGTCCGCGTTCAGCTCCTGGCAGGTGGTCAACGTGACCGTCCGCTTGTCCGGGCTCTGGCTGACGTTGCAGACCGTCTTGGTCGACCCATCCTGCACGATCCAGTCCTGAGCGTTGTTCGAGTCCTGGACCGGCTCGTTGAACTGCACGACGATCGTGCGGCGCTGACCCGGGATCGTCTGGTCGCCGACCGTGATGTTGCCGCCCCGCTGCGTGGTGGCGGTAACGATCTCCGGCTCAACAAGGTCAACATCGACCAGCTCCGAGAGGGCAACCACCAGGTTCTCCGTCTCATCCGACACACCAACCTCGAGTGCCGTCGCGTGGGTGTTGGGTGCGAAGGTGACGTTGAGCGAGCAGGAGATGTTGCCGGCGCTGTTCAGACTGCAAGGCACGGGGATCTTCGGACCGGACTGGGCCCCACCGCCCTGCTGCGCCGTCAGCGAGTACTGGATCAGGTTGGAGAACTCGAGGGTGCACGGAAGTGGAGCCGTGCTGCCCGGCGGGTTCGTCCCACAAGGGGTGTCTTCGCCGGTGTCCGGGCTCGCGTCCGTGACCGTACCGTTCCCACTGAAGGTCTGACCGTCCGTCACGGCCGGCTCCGTCGGAGGAACAGCCTGAACCTGAGACGCGGGCGGAACGAGGTTCAGGTCCACGTCCGGGATCAGGGAGTCCAAACGGACCTTCTCCAGGTCGGGCGCGATCGCCGTAAGCGCCTGGATGAGCCCGTTGCCGTCCGTGTATGCGAACCTCGCCGTGGGCTGGTACCGCCCATCGGCCAGAGCAGCGATGTTGCAGGGCGCGTAGGTCGCGACCTGGTTGTTGACCGCCCCGTCTCCCAGAGACGAAGGCGTTTGGAGCGCCGCGTTGCAGAAGGGTGACTGGAAGTCGCCCGTCAGCTGCGAGAGCGGAGGCGATCCGGCAGGGGCCTTGTCGAAACCGATGCTGAAGGTCTTGCCCGTGCTGCCCGGCACAACGGCGCGCGGAGCGAGGGTGTTGGTGTCGTAGGAGAAACGAGCCTTCGGCTCGATGACGATCCCACGCTTCGCCAGGAAGTCGTCATCGTCCGGATCCGTGGTGTCAGGAGTGGCAGAACCATTCGCGGACGCGGTGGCGACCAGCTCGCTGGTCGTCTTCGAACCAACGTCGTTGGCCGTCAGCAGGAAGTCGAAGTCGCGCGTCGCCGCGGAAGGGATGCTCGCCGATCCGCCGGCGAGCGGAGCGCCCGAGCAGGGGGCGCCGCCGGTGGGCCGTGCCGGCCCCACCGTGAAGCTTCCGGCCGAAACGGACGGGGAAACGGTCAGCGCGCCTGCCGCGGCGTTGAGGACGCGGGTCCGCACACACACGTTGCCCTGGGTCCCCGTGACTTCGGGGTTGCCGTCTCCATCACGGTCGTCAGCCGCTCCAGTGGGAGAGACCACAGCGACGCTCTGGACCTGTAGGACCCGGATATCGGTGCGGAGGTTCTCACCGGTAGGCGTCGAGGCCGTGTAGTTGACCATGTCGCTGGTAACACGGATACGCCAGTTCTCCCAGCCGTCCTGCAGCAGAGTGTCACGCACGTCCGCCGCGATAGTGAAGGTCCCGTTGGCGCCGGGGGCCAATCCGCCGGCCGGCTGGGGTCCGCCCGGCTTTGCGCCAGGCACCCGGAAACGGATCTCAGCGGGAGGGTTGCCAACGACCGCGATATCCGTGAACTGACCCGGACCGCTACTCCCAGGGAGCACGGCATCGATGAGATCGGGAGGAGGCATGATGCGGACCTCCTTGATCGTCGTGCCCGCGAGCACACCGCCGACGCCAGCGCTCTCGGTGTTGTTAACGCGGACGGTAAAGACCTTCCCGTCCTGACCTGCTAGCACGTTGTGGATGTTGACGAACGCGGTTGAGGCTGCGCTCGCCAGCGCGGGCAGTACGCCCAAGAACAGGCCGAAAACGAGCGTAAGGCTGAGGATCAGCCCAACCTTGCCCGATCGGCGCACGAGTGTGTCGCTCATTTCCCTCACCTCCGGCCCCGGGGCCGGGCCCGGAGCGCTAGTCGAACCGACGTACGTACACTTGCCATGAGGGAGGAAATTCGACGCCCCTTCGAAGATTCCTGCTTGCTGGAAAAAACTTTTTGGGCGTTTGCACAAAGATTCTGCCCCGATTTGACCGTATTTCACCCGAATCTCGACGAACTTTCGTGCTCCGTGTCTTTCTTTCGACTAGTACGAGAGGACTAGCCCCCGAAAAAGGAGGGGGTCTTCGATCGCGATCACGGCCGGCGAGAGGCGGGGAAGGTTCTCGCAGCGTGAATCTCGAATCGGCCCCGGCTGGTGCTGGCCAAAGGACTAGTCCCAGAAAAAGGATGGGTCGGCTGACACGAGGCCGAGTGTTCGGTAAACTACGCGCT
>JBOGVX010000066.1:0-23943 GCA_050693165.1 Actinomycetota bacterium
ACGCAGTACATGGAGGAGGCCGACCGACTCTGCGACAACATCGTGGTGATCGACCGGGGCAAGAAGATCGCCGAGGGCAACGCGGACCGTCTGAAGGCCCAGGTCGGCGGGGAGCGAGTCGAGATCGTCGTGGAGAACGCGGCGGATCTCCCCATGGCCGAGTCGTGCCTCGCCGTCACGGCAGACGAGGAGGTGGTCGTCGACGAGCCGACCCGCACGGTGACCGCGGCGGTGAGCGGCGGTGTCTACGTTCTCGATCAGGTCCTGCAGCGCCTGAAGGACAAAGGCATCAGCGTCATGGACATCGGGGTTCGGCGCCCCACCCTCGACGACGTCTTTCTGTCGCTGACGGGCCACGTCGCCGAGGAGATCGACGAGGATGGGGAATCTGGCGACGGATCCTCGCCCCAGGACAAGGAGATCAGGGAGAAGGAGGCGGTTCGATGAGCAGCCTGGCCCTCACATTCCAGGACGGCGCCACAGTCGCCAGACGCAACCTCATCAAGATCAAGAGGGTTCCGGAGCTTCTCGTCTGGACCACCATGTCGCCGATCATGTTCGTCCTGCTGTTCGCTCTCGTCTTCGGCGAGTCGATCCGGGTTCCGGGCGTCGACTACAAGGAGTACCTGATCGCCGGTATCTTCGCGCAGACGATGATGTTCGGCTCCACGTTCACCGGAGCCGGGCTGGCCGAAGACATGACGAAGGGGATCATCGATAGGTTCCGATCCCTTCCGATGTCGCGCAGCGCGGTTCTTCTCGGGCGAACCACCAGTGACATCGTCTACAACGCCACTTCGGTGGCGGTCATGACGGTGACCGGTTTGATCGTCGGCTGGCGGATCCACACCGGAGTGGTCGACGCGATAGGCGGCTTTGCTCTTCTCCTGCTCTTTGCCTACGCGATCTCGTGGATCATGGCATGGGTCGGCTTGAAGACCAGCGTCGAGGTCGTACAGAACGCGTCGTTCATGTTCATCTTCCCGCTGTCCTTCATCGCCAACACGTTCGTGATCCCGCAGAGCATGCCCGCCGCGCTGCGACAGTTCGCCTACTGGAACCCGGTGTCAGCCGTCGCGCAATCGGTGCGCGAGGCGTTCGGGAACATCAGTGCCGAGGCGACGCCGGACGTGTGGTCCTTGCAGAACCCGGTCCTCTACTCACTGATCTGGATCGGGATCATCCTGGCGATATTCGTCCCGCTGTCCGTGCAGGCGTATAAGAAGGCGGCCGCCAAGGCTGGGTAGTGATCGGGCAGTAAAAGAGCCGGCGAGGGTTATCCTCGCCGGCTCTTCCCATGTCGGAGCTAGCTAGGTCAGCAGTACTCGGGCGCTTCGCCCACGGGCTCGTAGCAGAGGGCATGGCCCTGATTGGAGTTCCCCTCCAGGAAGGTTGCGTTGTCGACCTGGTTCTCGAGCCACCCGTCGTACTCGACGATGTACAGCCCGTTGCGCAGATCGACGATGTATATGAGCCCGTCCTGGATGATCGGGTAGCTCCACATCACGACCTTGTCCTGGCCGGCGGAGAGACGAGGATCCTCGGTGACGACGTAGGGCAGCGGGTCGGGCCGGAGCTCAGCGAGCTGCGTGGGCTGGGCCGGGTTCGAGACGTCGATGGCCTGAAGGCCGCCGGAGTGCCACGAGGTCAGCACGATGTTCTCGGTCGCGGTCGGGTTGTGGGCTGAAAACGAGGTGAACGGGTGCGTGTCGGCAGGTTCGCAGAACGACGGGTCGTTCTCAGGGAGCTTGTACTCCGCCTCCACCTTTGGCGTGGTCGGATCGGAGATGTCGATCATCCGAGCCCACCCCCACGGGCAGCCGTGCTGGCCTCCACTGGCGGTTCCGTAGACCTCGTCCGAGACGTATGCCCAGTCCTGCCCCCACAGCTTGATGGCGCTGTGCGCGCCCGCGCCCGGCCACGTCGGTCTGCTGCCGTTGGCAGTGATCCGACGAAGCTCGGGGGTCGGGACTCCCGCGGTGAAGTCGGAGACGTCGGAGACCGCGAACCCGCCCGTCAGTAGCGCGAAGTAGGCTCGCGTACCGTCATTGCTGACGGAGAGGGAATGGATCCCGCCCGTCGAGTACTGGTGCGGGCCGGAGTACAGAGCGGTCGGTTCCTCTCCCTTCAGCAGAGGGGACAGGTCCCATATCTGCATCTGGGACCCGGCGCTTCCGCCGAACATGAGCGCGCGCTCGGGGTTCGACGGATCCTCCCAGAGGAAGAACTCGTGGGTGTTCCGGTCGAACTGCCTGATGAGCTCCGGATCCGTGGCGTTCTCGCCGGAGATGTCGTAGAAGCGGAAGTTGTTCACCGCCGGCACCTGGCAGATGTGTGCGTTCCCTGCGCCGCAGTTGGTGCGGAGCACTATGAGGATGTCCTGGGAACGCCAGATCCTGAGCTCGCGGGATGACTCGCCCCCGTTCCCCTCGTTGGGCGGCCCCATCTCGCCGGCAACAACGGGCTCTGCGGGATCTGAGATATCGACGATCGCTATCCCTCCATGGGTGAGGTTCGCGCTCGCGGGCTTCCCGTCCGTCCGGCTCCCTATGTAGGCGTAGTCGCCGTGCACGGCTAGGGCTGCATTCATTCCTCTGTTGAAGAGAGGTTCATGCCCGACCACTCGGAACGAGCCGGTGTGGGGCTCAGGCGGCTCGGCGAGACCGGTCTGGACGGGCAGGGCAGCGGCGACAGCCGTAAGCAGAACGGCGATCAACAGGCGTGACGGGCGCATCAAGCCTCCTATGGGATCGGCGGACCCCTATACGTTCGGCGCGCCCGACGTCGTTCCCTGCATCTGGGCTCGCGGGGGGTTCTGAGCAAGATGTCGGAAAGGTCAGTTTCTGACCTTACTGCCTTCCATCGCGAAGGGGACTACTGGTCGATCATGTTCGAGGGACGAACCGTCCGGCTACGGACCTGGTCGGTCTGCGCTACATAGCCCGCTTGCTCGGGGATCCGGGACATGAGTTCCATGTCTTGGATCTCGTCGCCGGGGGTGATCGGCTGCCTTCGGGGGACGCCGGCGCGTTGCTCGATGATCACGCGAAAGAGGCGTACAGGCGGAGCTTGCGGAGATCGAGGACGATCTCTCTGAAGCCGACTCGGCAGGAGACACCGAGCGCTCGGCACGAGCCGCCGAAGAACGAGATTTCCTTGTGCGCGAGCTCGCGCGCGCGGTTGGCCTCTCGGGACGAGATCGGCGAGCCGGTGACGCCTCAGAACGAGCCAGGGCGAGTGTGACCCGGGCGATCCGTCACGCGATGGCCCGCGTCTCGGCACACGATCCCGACCTGGGCAAGCTCCTCGAGCGATCGATCCACACCGGGACCTACTGTGCCTACCTTCCCGACCCTCGCGCCCCAGCCTGGCAGATATAGCGGAGTGGCGGAGGCGGACAGGATTCGAACCCGCCAGGGAGCTCTCACCTCAGCCTCCGAAGACATGTCCGGAGACCGATGGCGGCTTCTCCTATCGCACCACCTCCCTGCCCGTTGCTTCGTCATTACACACCTCTGCCCGTGGTCGGGCTGCGGGGACCCGAACGGGTGGGTGGTCCTTCTCAGAAAGCTCGTCGTGTGTTTGATTACTCCTTCTCATCCACGAACACCAGCTCGCTCAAGGAGGGTCGAACCGAGCTAGAATCCTTCGACGCCGGTGTGAAGCGATGTCAATGTGACGCGAGGAACCGGGATGAGCGAGTTGGATGTGCACGACCGAGGCCACCGCAGCATCGGCGTCGTGACCATCGTCGCGGGCGTGACGTCATTGGCCAGCCTCGTCGTCGGCCTTGCCGGTGCCGACTACGACTTCGAGGCGTTCAGCGAGGCATCCACGTTCATCGCGCTGGGGGCCGACGCCGCGGAGCCGGTTCGGTGGGGCCTGTGGCTATCCATGTTCGGCAGCTACCTGCTTCTGGTTCCTATTGCCGTCCACCTTGTTCGCTGGCTCCACCCCGGCAATCCGACGGTCGCCGACGTGTCGACGGTCGGGGCCGGGTTCTACATACTGCTCGGCGCGGCTGGAGCCAGCGTCATGGCGTCGACGCTTCCCAGCCTGATGGAGGAGTACAGCAGCGCCGGTGCTGTCGTGGGCGCAGATCTGCTCCGCGACTTCGACCTTGCACGACGCATCGCCGAGGACGGCCTGCAGGGCGTGGTCCAGAACGTTGCGGGTGCAACCTGGTTCCTCGGGATCGGTTCCCTGCTGCGCCGTCACCGACGTGGGGTCGGCGTGTTGGCGACCGTGGTCGGGGCGGCCCTGGTAGTCAACGCTGCCGGCATCCTCGTTGACATCGAGGTACTCCGGTTCATCGGGCTCACCGGCAACGTGCTGCTAGCACCGGTATGGGCAATCGGCCTGGGCGCCTCGCTACTGCGATCACCCTGACTCCTTCCGCGAGGGCCCCGCGACATCACAAGCTTGCCCTGCAGGGTACGCCCTACCTCCGTTTCCAAACGGTTTGCACCAGCGCAAGCCACGTGGGTGCGCTAACACTCGGCAATGACGTCGGTCGGTCGGATCGTGAGGGAAACTCCCTCATGGTGGTTGAGGCCGCATTAGCCTCCCCAACCTCGCTTCGCCGCGAACCATCCAGCCTGGAATCTCGTTTGCGCGCCGAGTAACGTCATCACGTTCGCTACGCGGCGCAGGACTGTCCGTGGGGCGATCCCGAGCTGGTGCGCCACAGTCCGGTCCTTCAGTCCGGCTACCAAAAGAACGAGGAGCTCTTCATCACGCGCGCTCAGTGATCCATCGCGTTGCTCCGTCGCCTGAGGCTTCCGACGTGACAGGTCGATCGGCACGGCTCGCTCCCACAATGTCTCAAACAGCGTGACGAGAGCGTCCAGGACGGGAGACGGCTGAACTAGCAGTGCGCCCTCCATGCCGGGTTCATCCAGGCTGAGGGGTATGAAGGCCAGGCGCTTGTCGGCGATGAACAACTTCATCGGGAGTCCCGGCAACGTGCGGGCCTCTTCTCCCGCATCCGCAAGAGTGCGAAGCTGATCAATACGTCCGGGGAAAGAAAGGCCTTCTGTATCGTAAAGCGCCCTGTTCGATACGCCTTGCTTCAGGAGTTCGAGCTCAAGCTCGTTGGGGATTGTCGGGTCACTCTGGTAAGGAGGCCTGTCGAAAACCCACATCTGCTGGCGAGTCCCCCCTGCAAGCTGGAGGAAGCGCTGATCCACCGCCTCTGCGCCGAGCACGACCTCCACGATCTCGAGCGGGCTAGGCGGTCTCACCCGCGTCGCCCGAAAGGCAGCCTCCATCTCCTTGGCCGCGAGCCTCGCCTGCTCGAGGTCGCGCTGCCTGTTCAGGACGAGCACTTCGATGGCCGCCTCAGGAGGAGCGGGCACGAATTGGTTGGGCCTCCCGACCGTCCGGTTGACGAGTCCTTTTCGCTCGAGATGAGTCAGCATGGTCCGGATCTCTTTCGCCGAACGACCGAGCTGACGGGCGATCTCGGCGGCGTTGGACCCGGGCCGCTCCAGCAGGAAGCGATAGACCGCCTCCTCTGAAACGTCGACCCCGACGGCTTCGAGCACTCTCACGGCATCGGCGCGAAGGATATCCACTGGGCCCCTCCATCAAGTGGAATATTTGTGACACCGACACTAACACGCCAGTCCTCCGGCAGGTCTCGGCCCCCCCTCCGCCGAAATGTGTTGGTGACTCCACGTGGTCGGAAGAGAGACATGAGCCGCCTTAAGTCGAGACAAAACCCCTCCAGAGCTCCTGGATACCGTCGGGACTTCCAAGCGCGCTGGGCAGGGCTCGTCCTCCTGCTGGTCATGGCCATCTCCTCCGCGGCGTCCCCTCCGGCTGTGGCGGGCTACCCGACCCTTCTCCGTGATGGGCACGACTCTGGCGAAGCTATCGGCTCGTCCGCGTCGAGCGCATTGCAGTACCTGCCCCCTGCGGCGGCTGAGGAGATGCAGTCGGCCCAGACGCGGATCGACGTCCTGCGGGCCCGGCTGGCGGGGTCCAGCTTCGTCGCCGCGATGGACGTTGTCATCAGCAGCACGACCGACGCGTCCACCCGGCCCACCGTTCGGCTCCCCGCCCCGTCCGGGAGCGACCTTCGCCGTGTGGCGGTCTTGGCGCCGGCCCTTCGAGAGCCGGTCGCGGGCCTCGCCGCCGCGGTCCGCGAGGCCGAGGCCATAATCGGTCGCGTGCCGGCTCGTGACGTCGCGAGGGCCGTCACCGGCTTCTACCGAACGCTCTCTCGTTCCGCCAGCTCCATGGCCCCGGACCGGACTGCGACATCGACCATGCCCACCCCAATAGGAGCGATCCCGACGGACCGTCCCCCTCCAGTACTGGCGGCTCTGACAGACTTCCGGCCACCCACGCCGCCCTCGGTCGAGCGGGCCGAGGCGATGGCACCGCTGGCGGCCGGGATGGTAGCAGCGGCGCTCGACCAGTACATGCCCGCGCTTCGGGCCGCAGCAGGCGCGCCAGTCCCCCGGACGGCGGCGCCCGAATGCGACCTCGTGCACGAACCACCTGTCCTGTGCGTGGGGTCCGCTCTCAACAACACCTACACCGAAGACGTTGCGCTGCTCATCGATCTGGGGGGCGACGACACGTATCGGAACTCCGCGGGCGGCGCCCCCTTCGATGCCGAACTTTCGTATGGCCTCGTCTCGGTCAACGTCGACCTCGGAGGACACGACCGGTACGTCGCAGACCGCTCGACCGCCATCGACTTCCCGAGCGGCGCGCCGGAGACGGAGACCGTGCCGGTCGTGGTCGCTCAGGGAACCGGTCTGGCTGGGAGCGTGGGGATCCTCCTCGATACCGAGGGCGACGACACGTATGCGGCGCACGCACCGGTTCCCACCCCGGAGGCGCCACTCGCCGCTGCCGCCGCGCAGGGGACCGGCATCGAGGGGATGGGCGCGCTCTTCGACCTGGGGGGCAACGACGCCTACTCGGTTGATGGCCCAGCGACCTCCGGGAAGGGCAACGTGGTCGTGTCGGGCCAGGCCGCCGGAGCCGGAGGGTCGTGCACCGCCTCAGGCTTCACGCTCCCCGGCGGAGGCGGCGTCATCTACTCCTGCCGCCAGACCCTCGGGGGGATCCTCATCGACCAGGGGGGCGGTCGCGACTCCTACCGCCTCGATGCCGGACGGCTCCTGCTCCCACCGGAGGAGACCGTGCAGATGCCCGGCCAGCTGGGCTTCCCCTTGCGGTGGGCGCTGGGTCAGGGCCAAGGGTGGTCGGGGGCGAGCGTCCTGTTCGACGATGGGGGTGAGGACGCGTTCTCCGCCTCCGCGTCGACGTCCGCGCCCGGACGCGGTTCGTTCGATGATCAAGGACCGCTCGCGGTCGTGTGGGCTCAAGGCAGCGCATTCGGCGGCTCGGGGCTTCTGCTCGAGGGACCCGGCGACACGACTTACGACATCGACGTGTCGAGCGACGGCATGACGTTCCTGAACGGCGCCTTGGGACAGGGAGCCGTCTACAGCGACGGACTGGCCGTCCTGGACGACCTCGGCGGCGACGATCGATACGAAATCCGGTCGACAGTGTCGTTGGAGCGTGACCTCATCCTCGACGACGGCTGCAAGTGCGGTCCGTCCTTCTCGGTCTCCGCATTTCCGAGCTTCAACCTCTTGATCGGGCAGGGCACGGGGTTCGTCGGACTCGAGGACAACCTGGGACTGCTGCGGGATCAGGGGGGCAACGACTCCTATTCCGCCCTCGCCGGGGGAACAGTACGCGTATCCCTGACTGATGAGCGCACGAATCCCTCTTCGAGGGCCCGGCTCGACCTGACACCGTTCGCGCCCGCGGCCTTCAACGCGCAAGGCGTTGGGTACGGAAGCGCCAGGGGTTCTCTGATCGATGAGAACGGCAACGACGAATACACGGCGACCTCGCGCAACGAGGCGTCCGCAGACGGGTCTTCGGCTCATGGGGAGGCCCCGTATGTCGTCGCCGTCTCTCCTTTTGTGGGCATCCCGGCGCTTGCGCAGGGTGCAGCTCTTGGGGCGGGAGATGTGGGCGCGCTCATCGATCTCGCCGGCAGCGGGGACCGCTTCGAAGCCACTGATACCCGATCGATCTCTACCCCACAGGATCCTCGCGGTGGGTTCCAGGTCGGGTCGGTGTGGCCGGCCTATCAGGGATCAGGCTTCAGCGGTGAAGGGGTACTCGCGGCTCTGGGTGAGAGTCCTGTGATCGTCTCGCACCCGTCGCGTCCGGTGTGCGAGCTCTCGCCCGGGTATCGGGGGTTCGGAACATGGCAGGAGTGTCAGTTCGGGACGAGCGACGATCCCGGCTATCAGGCCGTCGATGGGGAATCCAACTTCAGTGGCGGTCAAGCAAATGGCGCAACCGGCCTGGCTCCGTCGCTGCGCTTCACTGCGGACACCCCGTCTGAAGCTTCCTTGGACGACCATGAGGCGGGACCCAAGGTTGCCCGGGTACCGGTGGGCGCTGTCCTCTTGTCTCCCCAGGGAGAACCGCTAGCCGGGCGAGTCGTCCATTTCGATCTCCAGTCCAGCCAGGGCGGTTTGGATCCAGTGAAGTTCGGGTGGGCGAACCTGTGGCAGGTCGATGCGGTCACCGACGCCTACGGGGTGGCCAGGGCGGCCGTTCCCCTCCTGCAGACGGCGAGCCTGCACTCCTTCGGCTACCAGACTTGGCGGATACTGGCGACGTTCGATGGTGAAGCCGGCCTGTACCCAAGGCACGTGGCCCAAACGCTTGCGCTTTCCTAGTACAGAGACGGACCAGGCTGCCCTCTGAGGTTGCAGGGCTGTGGAGCTCGGATCGTAGCGGAGGCGGACGGGAATCGAACCCGCCAGCGAGCTTTCGCCCGCTCACCGGTTTTGAAGTTCGTGGCCGTTCGTACCGTCTGGTACCGCCCAGTGCCGCGCAGCGCCGCTGAGATGGGACTTTGGCGGAGGCTCGTGCTGCCCAGCCCCGTCCTGCGCCGTCGAGTTCCGCGTGGTTCGTTTGCAAATCGTTTGCATCAAGGCAAGCTTCTGCGGGCGCCGGAGCCGATCGAAGGAGCGAAGACTTGGCCGATTAGCCATGCGGATTGGGCCCCGACCGGCCGACGGACGCGCTGAAGAACCCTTCGGGGCGTCCACCGACAAACATCCAGCGGCAGACGGAGATCAGGCTCTCGGCTGGACGTCGTCCTCGCCGTGCGGGACGAGCGTGAGCAGCACCTTGCGTAGCCGGCGGTAGCCCCGCTCTCCGAGCGCCGCGGCGTACCTCGCCTCGATCCCCTGGATGACACGCGCCGCGGCCCGGATCGCTCGGGCGCGCCGGCGCCGTCACCATGGCGACTGAGCGCCGCTGGCGTCATCCCGACGCCGGGCGGGCAGGGGATGCGTCGCCCATGTCGAATTAGACGCCGACACCATGATCGTCCTCCGGAGGGGCTGCGCGGCGACTCCCGGGCGTCCGGACAGCCATGATGACTAGCTGCGGGCGGACCAGCATCGGGCCCGGCCGCCGCCCGCTGACCGCTCGTCTTCTTCTTCCGGGCTTCGCGCTCATGGCGGCGGCGGCGGCGGCGGCGGCGGCGGTCCTACTACCCGCCGCGGCCGGCGCCACCGATTGTCTCGACGAGGGGGATCCCGCCTTCGGGACACACGCATGCAAGGTCGCCCGGCTCCGATCGCGTCCGTTCGTGGTCGTTGCGGTTCCTGAGAACGGGATCAATCCCTACCACGTGGATTTCCGGCTCCCTGTCGATGACGATCGCATCGGCGTCCACCCCTCCGAGTACATCGAGGGTTTCCCGGCCGCCGCTCCGACGCTGAACCTGTCGTTCGACGCCGGGACGCCCGCCGAGGGGTACGCACGCGACGCAGCGGAGTGGGACAAGCTTGTCGATGGAGAGCCGGCCTGGGTCGGGGGAACGAACATCATCGGGCGCGACCCTGAAGGGCTTGGACGACTTCTACGTCACGGGTGAGGGCGGGCACAGCACGGTCGTGGCGTCGATCGCCGGCGGCCTGAAGTACGGACAGGGAACCCCGAACGTGATCCTGGTGGTGGCCAACAACGCCTCAGATGCCTGGCTGTGGGCTGCCCGGCAGCCCTGGATCGATCTCATCAGCGTCTCGTGGGCGGAGATCGTGCCCGTGATCGACGAGTCCGTGGAGGCGTCTCGCGAAGCGGTTGCCGCCGGGAAGGTCAACTGCGTTGCCGCGGGAAACACGGCCCACTCGATGATCTACTTCGAGGCGCAGGGCCCGGCTGCGAACCTCCACGTGGGGGCGGCGGACTCGGGATCCCTCCGTCGACCGGCGTACTCGGGGTGGCCGGTGGACGTGCTGGGGCTATCGCCTCTGCCCTCGGCGGACTACTACTCGGTCGAAGGCGAGAACAACCTCTCGGGGACCAGCATCGCGGCGCCGTACGTTTGCGCTCAGCTCGCGAGGGCGATCTCCGACGCCCGAGCCCGGGTTGGGGATTTCGTAGAGGGACCGCACGGCGGGGGACTGGTGGTGGGACCGTCGGGATCGGGATTCTTCACTGACGGGGTCCTCGATCGAGACGAGCTCGAGGATGCCGTCGAGTCCACGGCCGTCCCCATAGACGAGGAGCTCTTCGCGGGGAGCCCGGGGCCCTTCACGCAGGGATACGGGCTCGTGAGCCCCGAAACGATTGCCGAAGCGCTGGAGGTCATCTTCGGCGAGCGTCCCCGTCCAGAACGGCCGGAGGAAGATCAGTGGCAGGCCCTGACGGACTCGGGGCGTGACGCCGTGTGGGACCGCGTCCCGGACTGCCCGTTCGATCCCTGTCCCTGAGGGACCGCGTGTTCGGGAGGTCGTGCTCGAGACCCAGGTAGCGGAGGCGGACGGGAATCGAACCCGCCAGGGAGCTCTCGCCCCCTCACCGGTTTTGAAGTTCAGGGTGATGCTCCGCGATCGGAGAGTGCCCCTGACCTGCGGTTCTGTCTATCTCCACCGTCCTCGAAACGGTCAAAGACTGGTGCGGTCCAAGCACCGCCGAAGACTTGTCCGGCGGTTCGCGCGTTCGTCGACCCGCATCACCTCCTCTCGCATCCTCTCTACCCCGCCACGCGCTACTTTTTCCGGCGCTTGTCGGGAGAGCGATTCACCGGCTTCAGAGAGATGTGTTCGTCTCCGGCCTTGGCGCGGATGCCCTCCTCGGTCCTGCCGAGCGTATCGGCGATCAGCCCTGTGGGCATCTTTGGCGCCATGTTTCGGAGCTTCTGCACCTCCTCTCCGGTCCACTGCTTGCCTTGCCTGTTCGGGGGCTGCCCTTTCTTGTGGGTCATGTGACCCTCCTTCCTTGTTGCGCGCGAGGGAAGCCGTCGCCCGCGCGACCCGCGCACCCCTCATTGTGAACCCACCCTCCGACATGAAGAATCCGGCAGGACCTCCTCGGGCGGTCGGCCGGTGTAAGGCGGGGAGACCTCCCTTGAAACCTACAAGTCATCTTTACTTTCGAGCCCGCCCTCTCGTTCGAAACTGCAAGTCTCCTCCGGGCCGGAGGTCAGGTGGTCACGTCGTCGGCCCATGCCGATCGGTCCGGAGACCAGCGCCCCGCAACCCGACCGGCGAGCACGGGATCGATGAGGGCACCAGCCTCGGAATGGCCGCTGCCGAGGTCAGAGTCCAGCCCCAGTTCGGTAGCAAACTTTCGGTAAGCCGGTGCCCAGTCCGCCGGAGGAGGCGGGAGCCTCTCGGGAAGAGTTTGCTGGCGGCGTCGCTGGAAGGTCTGAAGCAGGCTCGCGTGCAGCCGCTCAGCATCCAGACTCGCAAATGACTTGACCAGCACGAGGTCGACGAGATCCTTGACTCGCGTACTAGTGAGACCCGTTCCGTAGGTCCGCGTGTACGCATGCACCTTCTCGGCCACGTGTTGTTCGAGTGGCAGCGCTGGAACCTCGACGGGCTCGATCTCGGCGAACGAGAGTAGGTCGGGCCCGCGCAGGCGGTCGATGGTCTCGGGCAGGGCGTCCGAGAACCCAACGTCGACGATGGCATCCTCGAACAGGCGGCCGGCCAACTCTGCACGGACGTGATAACGAACCGCGCCCTCGGCTCGCTCCCCGAGATCTCTCGCTTTCTCGACGGTGAATGAGAAGAAGTCATCGACCTGAACGGCCTGCGCGGCGATGAAGTCAGCGGTCGCCGCTTCCTCGTCATCCGCCCTCGCGAGATCCATGTCCTTCGTGGTGCGGGTGCGAGGCCCGAGTCGGAAATCCAGGGCGAGGGCGCCTTTCAGGATCCAGCGTCCTGGAGCGACTTCTTTGAGCCGCGTGAGGAGCCGATCGAACACGACAGTCTTTCTGAGGCGCACCAGCGATGCTCCGGTTTCCCGAGACTGGTTCAGGAGCCGCTGTTCCAGCGCCGTCCGGAACGCAGCAGCACTCGCGTACCTCATCGTGCTCGACCTTCATCCACGGCCCGTTCAAGCAGCCGCTCCACACGGGAGCCCCGCTCGCGGGCGGCCGCCTGGAGCTGATTAGCCGTGGTGAGCCCCCGCTCAATCGCCTCGCGTGCGGCCTTGACGACCTGCTCCGGTGCGGTACCGGCGTCTGCAGCATCAACGATCGACCGCGCTGGAGACGTGACGCGGATCCCGTCTCGCGTGACGACGTCGCCCGCGCTGAGCGGTCGCGTGGTCGTGTGGATGGCCACGCCGGGGGAGGCGGGCCGGTAGCGCCTGGAACGGGGAACTGTGACGTGAACACGCTCCGGCACGACGTCTGAGAGACCGAGGATGTCGAGCGCGCTCTCATGGGAGACCACCGCCTCATCTCTGCCAGCGCCGAGCCAGGCGGCGAGCACGTCCTCGCGCGGGGAGGCGGGGTACTGGGCGAGCCGGTAGAGGCCGCGTTTCACGCGGAGGAACCGGCCACGCCGGGCGTGATAAGAGAGCGAGGCCTTGCTGAACCCGCATGTGGCGGCCTGACCGGCCGTGAAGTAGCCACCCCGCTCGGAGGCGATCTCGAAAAGCCGCCCGTGGTCAGGTCGGGTCAGCGCTCTCTGCGCCGGTACGTCATGCATAGGTCAAAGGATACTTGACATACCCATGACAGGACAAGCACATGGACCGATCCGACCAATTCAAATATCGCCAGTATTTTGAGAATGCTGGCCTTCCCGCTAAAGTTATGAGCCTACCCCTTGACACAGTTTTGTCTTCTCGGCTAAGATTCGCCCAACACTGGAGAGGAGGGGGACAAACTGTGGCAATCGAGGCACTAGACCAAACCGAGCAGCGTAAGCGGGAGAGCAAGCGGGATGCTTTCCTACGGCTCGCCGAGCGGCGGACGAACGCAGTTCTGGACAAGGTTCGAGTTCTGAGCAACTGCGCCAACCCCTACGCGTACGAGTACACGGATGACGACGTGAAGAAAATCTTCGCAGCCATCGAGCGTGAGCTGCGCGTGGCGAAGACAAAGTTCCAGCAGAGCAAGAAGACTGGCTTCACGCTCAGGTGAGCGTGGGGAGGGAAGATTGGTGACCTCGGATTGGCGGAGAGTATTCGAGGAGCTGGTCCGCGCCGAGACTGAGCCTGAGGTTACTGCTGTCCTTGCCCGCCACGGGCTCTTGGATGAGCGACTTTGGCTTCCGCTTGGTGGCGAGGAGAACAACTACTCCATCGTCGGGAACCAACACACTGACCCCACGGGAGCGATGGTCGAGAAGATCATCAACGGCATCGACGCTTTGCTCATGCGAGCCTGTTTCGAAGCTGGATTGGATCCTGAATCCGACTCCGCTCCGCGCACTATGGCCGAGGCCATCGAGCGGTTCTTCGGTGTCGCCAACGGGCGGCTCGGTGACCTGACGCCCCGGGAGCAGACAACGCTGGCCATGAATCTGCGCCTCATCGCCGTAGGCCTGAAGACGGACCCTTCTTACCTCATCATCGATGGCGGCGAGGGACAGACCCCTCGGACTTTCCCGGACACATTCTTGTCTCTCGCCAAAGCAAACAAGCTTCGCATCCCGTTCGTCCAGGGGAAGTACAACGCCGGGGGCACGGGCGTACTCCCGTTCTGCGGGACGGAGAACTACCAGTTGATCGCCTCCCGTCGCGCACCACACGCCCCGGTTGCGACTGATGATCCAACTCGTGACCTTTGGGGCTTCACGTTGGTGCGGCGCATCCGACCTACCGCGGCGGATAGGCGTCGCAGTTCCATGTACGTGTACCTGGCACCCGGAGGAGCAGTCCCGTCGTTCGCGTCGGCCGCGATCGATGTCCAGCCCCGGGATCGGCAGAGGGCTCCTGCTGAGCCGTATGCCGAGTCGCTCGAGTACGGGACAGTAATCAAGCTGTACAACTACCGGTGGCGTGCCAAGAGCGTGGCGACGACGGAAGCGCGCTTCGAGTTGGAGCGCTTCTTGCACTCGCCGTGCCTTCCCTTCCGCGTGACCGAGACGCGCAACTACACAGCGAACTACTTCAGCACCACGGTGTCGGGTATCTGGGCCTCAATCACGACTGATGAAGCCCGCGACCAGCGAGAGCAAGTGGAGGAGGGGTTCCCCGCGAGCGCGAAACTCAACCTCCGTTCTACCGGCGAGTTGCCGTACCAGATCGTGGTCTGGAAACCAGAGCGCGCGGGGAGGCGAACGCCTCACGGTGTCTTCTTCACAGTGAACGGCCAGGTTCATGGCGAGGCACCCGCAGACTTCGTTTCTCGCAAGCTCGAGTTCGACTACCTCCGGAACCACCTGTTCGTTTCGGTGGATTGCACCCACATGAAGCAAGAAGTCCGAGAGGATTTCTTCATGGCGTCTCGGGATCGGATGCGCCACACGGAGGTCCGGACGGAGGTTTTGAACGCGCTCGAATCCGATCTTAAGAACCACCCCGGCCTCAAGGCGCTCAACGCTGCCCGACGTGCCCGGGAAGTCGAGAAGGCGCTCGATGAGCAGGCGGACGTTGTCGACACCCTACAGCAGCTCCTTAGCATGGACCCGACGCTTCGCTCCTTGTTCGACCTTGGCGATCGCCTGGTCACAGTGGTGGGACCCACCGAGACGGAGAAGTTCAAGGGGCGACGCTTCCCAACCTACTTCCGCATCGCTAGGCAACCAACGGGACTCGTGAAGAAGTGTCCCGTCAATCAGACGTGCCGGGTGCTGTTCGAGACGGATGCTGAGAACGACTATTTCGAGCGGCCAAACTCACCAGGGAAAATCGTGATTACGCCTGACGACGTGTGCGAGTACCAGCGCCTTTGGAACGGCGCGTTCTCCACAAGGTTCCGCCTTCCCCAAGGGGCAAAGCCGGGCGACCGTGTACAGGTGACGGTCGTTGTCACTGATCCAGACCGTGGGAGCCGCGGCAAGGTTCCGTTCTGGAATGAGTTCGAGATCCTCGTCACGCCCGCCGAGGTCCGTCCGAGCCGGCCCGGACGGCCCCCGCGACCCAAGAGGCCAGACAGTGGCGACGACCAGGCACCACGCCTCGCCGTCCCGAACATCGTGGACGTCCGAAGGGTTCAGTGGGGCAACTACGATCCTCCGTTCACGGAAGACGATGCCCTTCGGATCAGGCGCACAGGAGAGGGTGGTTATGACTTCTTCCTGAACCTCGACAACAAGTACCTCGTGAATGAGTTGTCCCGACTCCGATCGGAGCCGGACAAGGACCTTGCCGTCTACTGGTTCCGATGGGGCCTGGCGTTCTGCGCGCTTGGCCTGATTCGACACTTCACCGAGGCGACCCAGGGCAACGGGCAGGGGCGGGGCAATGGCAATGGAGCACTGCAAGGGATCGACGTGGCGGATGTCGTAAACCAGACCACCTCCGGTATCGCCGCCGTCATCGTTCCCGTCATCAGGAGCCTGAACAGGGGGCCGGTGTCGGTCGGGTGAGCTACCTCACTGGACCGTGCATCAGCAGATACTCGCGGCCAGCGTCGAAGTCCTTCCCCCGGGCATACCATCGGCGGTTGGGAACATCTCGTACGAGGGTTGGTCCTGATCGGCCGTGACAGGCCCTGTAGCCAGCGCTTTTCATCGCCTCCAGGTAGCGAGGGAGTTGGTCTTCGGCGTTATTGAACGCCACGACTTGAAGCACGAGCGCATCCCGTCGAAGGAACGGGCGGATCGCACTGAACGCCCGCTCCAACCGTTCGAAATATTGACGCTGCCCGAATGGAGTCCGAGAACCCATGGTGTAGTAACTGAGAGTGGCGCCGTCGAGTTGTCCGGCGATCCAGTAGGGCGCGGGAGTCTCCCTACGACTCTCGATCTGCCATCGGTGATACAGCACATGCACGGTCGGGTACGGAGGGGAAGTCAAGACGAGTCCCACCTTGCCCCGGAACCGGGCTAGTTGCCCGGTGGGTTGTACGAGTTCTGCAGCATGCTTGTACAGACGACGACGAGAAACCACTTCGCCTTTCCTGATGCCGTGCTCGCGCGCTGCCGCAACCAAATTCGACATGCCGCCCCTCATCTCGACGAGGACGGAGTTCAGCTTTCGGGAGAGCCCATCCAGGGTTGGCTTCGCGTTCCTACGATTGTCCGCGGTCCGCGGATAAAGGAAGAAGCTTTCCAACGCCCACTGCGACATGCGCAAAAGCCCGCATCGAACGACGGCCTCCTGCCGAGCAGTGGGAAGGAAGCGCGCTCGGCTGAGTGCTCTGCCGACCGGACCGGAGAGGAAGCGAGGCAGCTTCAATCCCCGGTTCCCTTCCAAGGGCGCGATTCCAGACTTCAGAGGCTCATCCTCAAGCCAGGCGAACACCCCCTCCCACTCCGGGTCGGACAGCGGCGTCGTCTTCACTCGCGAGACAAATACTGCGAGGGAGTTCAGATCGCCGCCTATGGCTCGTCGGCCATGAGCAATCGCCTCAACGACGGTCGTTCCACCGCCCAGGAAGGGATCCATGACGAGGTCGTCGACGCCGCTGCTTGAGAGGAGAAGTTCCCTGACCAGCTCCGGCGAGGTGGTGGCCGGGTATCGGTAGAACCCATGGGTCAGGCCTCCGACGTAACGAGACGAGTGGAATTGCTCGAGCGCCAGCCTTCCGGCCTGGCGGTGATCACGTTTCACGGTCTGACTCTTCATCACCACTCTTTCTCGAAGGAGGCAGGTTGGGCGCCGTAACTCGGAGAGCCGAGGCGACCCTACCGGGGCAAGTGCGAGGATTCCAGCACCTCACTCCCGCGCTGGCAGGGATTCTAGGACCCCCCTCTGACACACTTCGGAAAGGCGCCGGACACCCTTCTTCGGGGCCGCTCCCTGAGGGTGTCTGACGGCGCTACGTGGCGTCGTCTACAGGGTCAATGGCGATGTCGAGGACGTCTTCGACCCAGATGTCCGTCATCCCATAGCGCCAGGCGAAGCGCTCGATGAACGTGTTTGCCGCCCGTTCACCGTCCCCAGCCGACAACGGTCGAACGATAGACGCCATGTCGTCCGCCTCAAGGGTCACATGGCCCTGTCCAGGCATCGATCGCTTACGTGCATCCGGATAGTCCTGAGGGTCACCGCCCACGATCTGAATCCGAATTCGCGCCCCATGCTGTACGAGTACGTCGAGATCAGCCCGAGGCAGCAACGCCCCGGTAAGGGCCTCACTCAAACGCATGGCTAATAGGCCCCCTTGATTGGGACAACCTTCCCCCTCCTCGACCGATGGGGTCGCTCGATGATCACCCGGATGTCCTCGTCGATCGTCGACGTGACTTCCCTGATCTCGTTGTAGGCCTTCTCACGTCTCGACCACGTTCGAAGATGCGAGTCCCGCTCCGAATCGAGCATCTCCTTCAGGCTGCCAGAGGCGTTGACGATGGCTGCGACCGCGTGCTTGAAGCGCTCGCTCCGTAGGTACGCAAACAGCTCCTCGGTCTTGCTCGCCTGGCCACCGGCGCCTAGACCTGCCCGATGGATCTCCTCGACCATCCTCCTGACGACGTGTGCGACGTGGAGGAGAAGCGAAGGGTGAACGACGACCACGCCGTCGGCCCGAACAACAAGGTTCTTCTGCCCACGCGGAAAAGCTCTGCTCACGAGGACTGTGTAGGCGGCCTCATGCGCCTTTCCAGCTCTCTTTGCTTGAGCGACGAAGTCGTTGCTCCAGCGCAGCGTGTCCTTGCATTCGTAGATGATTAAGCCGGCGTCAGCCCACTGGCCGCTTCCATCTCGGTAGCGGACGTGGTGGAAGATGTCTGCGCCAGCGCGGCCTCTACGTGTCCGGGTCAGCTCGTCATCCCGGAATGCAGTCTTTAGGATGTTGAGGAGTTCTTCCTCGTTGAACTCTCCTTGATCTGCGGCGCGAAGCCTCTCTACCTGGCGCTCGAGCCGATCCTTGTCCTCTTCGAGGGTCTTCACCGATCGCTCGAGGGCTTGCTGGCGCCGGGAGAACTTCCGCTCCTGCTTCGTTCGTTCCTCACGGGAGATCTTCTCTCGGTCCTGCTCACGCTGAGCCCGAAGGGCTTCGCGGAGCTCCTTTCGCTTCTGAACCTCAGCCTCCCGGCGAAGGGCGACCAGTTCGGCCTTGTGGGCCCGCACCAGTTCCTGGCGCTGCGACCGGAGGTCCGCAAGAACATTGGAGATCTTCTCAAGGCGCTTGCGAAGGGCCGTTGCCTTTCTCGCCTCTGCCGCCACGGCCGTCTTGAGCTTCTGCTTGATTTCTGCCTGAGCTGCCTTGCGGGCCTCGGCCCTCGCCTTCCCCCGGAGTTCACGCTCAAGACTTCTCCTTTCGCGCTCGATCTCCGCCTCCTTGCGCCTGAGGTGCGAAATGGCGTGCTCGTGGACGAGGGGTTGACCGCAGTACGGACAGGTCTTAGGGGGAGAGGCCATCATTCCTCCTTTCCGTCGGCTCTCCCGACAGCTCGGGGGCGAGGAGCCGACCTAAGTGGAATCGTAGGACCCCCCACCGACATCCAAGGTTGGCTGCAGCCCAGATTGCTTCCCTGGGAGGCCCGTAGGCCGCCACCAGGCGCTTTGCGACCTGACAGCGGACCGACAGATTCCCGACAGATTCCCGACACGGATCTGACGCGAGAAAATTCGGCCTACCCCCTGGCCGTTGTCGGGTTTGTGTCGGGTTTCTGTAGGTCCCCCCCTCCACGATCGGCCCCATGAGGATGCTCGAGGCGCGGTCCAGATCAGCGAGCCGGCCGTTCCGGGAAGTGGGAGGTTCGCGGGAGGTTGGTGGGAGGCGTCCCCGCCATGATCGCGCTCATGACCACGCCAAGACGCCGCGTTGCCGAACTCCCCGAGTGGCTGGAGAAGCTGCTCTTCCATCCAGGCAGGGTCCTGAGGCATCTGCTCCAGCTCTTCGTCGAGTTCCTGGGGAGCCTGGTTCCCCTCGCGGTCACCCTCCTCGTCGCCGTCGTGCTCCTGCTGCTGGTCAGGACGGGTTGGCGATGGTGGCGGGAGCGCGAGATGGGTGCGAACGCTCGTCGGATCCGAATTCATCCACCTCCTGAGGTCGAGCCCGGCAGGGCCGAGGTGCTCTGGACGGGGCTGCACGCTCTCATCCGGCCGTGGTGGCGACGCCTCATCTATGGGCAGCCCCACGTCGCGTGGGAGGTCAGCGCCCAAGGCGACGAGGCCGAGGTCTCGATCTGGGTCCCTAAGACGGTCCCGCCCGGCCTCGTGGAGCGGGCGGTAGAGGTGGGCTGGCCTGGGGCACGGGCCGAGGAGACGCCAGAAGATCCTGTGGCTGAGCTGCGGCGTGGGAGCAACGGCCGAATCGAAGCTTGCGAGCTCCACCTTGCTGAGCCCGAATGGCTTCCCGTCGGGGGCGAGCCCAAGGACAATCCCCTGGAGCTGGCGCTGGCCGCCGCGGGTGGCCTCGGCTCGACCGAGCGCGCGATGATCCAGGTGCTTGCCCAGCCGGCCACGTCGCGGGCTCGCCACCGTCTCGTGAGGGCGGCCCAGGTGCTCCGTGCGGGCGGCAAGCCGGGCCGGTGGGCCTGGCGGGTGGGCCGCGGCCGCTCAGTACAGCGACCAGGAGCAGATCCGAGGCTCGAGGCGGATGTGCGCTCCATCATGGCCAAGGCCGCCTCTCCCTCATGGCACTGCACGGTTAGGGTGGCGGTCCAGAGCTCCGGCCGACGCGAGAGTCGGGGTCGCATCCATGGGCTCGCGGGGGCCTTCGCGATGTTCGAAGGACGGAACGGCTTCCGCCGCCGCCGCATCCGCGGAGGGCTTCGCGCGTTGCGAGGGAGAAGGCTCAACCGCTCCTACCTGCTCTCCGTTCCGGAGCTGGCGCGGGTCGCATCGCTCCCCGGCACTGGCACGTTGGCCGGGTTCGAGGCGTCAGGCGCGAGGACCGCGCCGCCGCCGAGGGCGTTGCCGGATACCGGCAGGGTGCTGGGTGAGGCCGACCACCCGAGCGCGATGCGTCCCGTGGCGCTCGGTGTCGAGGACGCCCGCCACCACGTCCACGTCATCGGCGAGACGGGGACGGGGAAGTCGACGCTGCTTGCAAACCTCGTCCTCCAGGATGCTGCCGCGGGCCGTTCGGCCGTCGTGATCGACCCGAAGGGCGACCTCGTCGAGGCGGTCCTGGAACGGCTCCCCGACGGCGCCGAGGACCGGGCGTGCGTGATCGACCCGGACGATCGCGAGTGGGCGGTGGGGCTGAACGTCCTTGCCGGGGACGACGCCGATCTGGTCGTGGACCACGTGGTCGCCGTGTTCAAGCGGATATACGAGCCGTGGTGGGGACCGCGCACCGACGACATCATGCGAGCCGCGTGCCTGACCCTGACCCAGGTTCCGGGAACGACGCTGGCCGAGGTCCCCATGCTGCTCACCAGCTACGTCTGGCGTCACGCGATCCGGGAGCGCCTGAACGATGTCGTCGGGGTGAGTGCCTTCTGGGACCTGTACGAGCGGATGCAGGAACAGCAGCGTTCCCAGCACATCGCTCCCCTGATGAACAAGCTTCGCGCATTCCTGCTGCGCGGTCCCGTGCGGGCGATCGTGGGCCAGCCCCATCCGGAGCTGGAGATCGCCGACTTCCTCGACTCGGGTGGTCTGTTGCTCGTCCGCATCCCCAAGGGGACGCTGGGTGAGGAGACCTCGAGGCTGCTCGGCGCGTTCGTGATCGCCCGCGTGTGGCAAGCGTGCATGCGCCGGGCCGGTCGTCCCGAATCGCAGCGTACCGACACCGCGCTGTACGTCGACGAGGTCCACAACTACCTTGTCCTGCCGAGGTCCTTCGAGGATCTCCTGGCCGAGGCTCGCGGCTATCGGCTCTCGCTCGTTCTGGCGCACCAGCACCTTGGCCAGCTCCCGCGGGAGGTCCGAGATGCCCTGGGGGCGAACGCCCGGACCAAGGTGGTCTTCACCTGCTCCCCGGAGGATGCCTTCCACCTCCAGCGCCACTTCGCTCCGAGGCTCACCGACTTCGACCTCTCGCATCTCGCGGCTTTTCAGGCCGCCTGTCGCCCCTCTGTGGGTGGAGGGCAGGGCGCTGGCTTCACGTTCCGTACGGCCCCGCTTTCTGATGGATCGAAGGCTCGGGCGCGGGCGGTGCGCACGGCAAGCAAACGGTTCGCGCGCCGGCGCACGGAGGTCGAGGAGGAGATCGCGAACCGTCAGGTGCGGCCGGAGCTCCGGTTGCTTCCGAAGGGCAGCGATGCCAAGAGCCCTTCGAGGGGCCGTTCGGTGGGCCGATCGGAGGGCCCGTCTGTGGACCGTCCAAGGGCGGCCCACCCCGAGGAGCGCGGAGCCGCAGGTGGTAGGCCTCAATGAGGGGGCCGGTGGGTTCCAGAACTAGCGTCGGGACTCGAGCGCTTTCGCGCTCTCGTCCCTCCGCAGTCGCTCTCGATTACCGCAGGACGATCACGGACCGGGACGAAAGGATCTGCCTGGACCTCTACGAGCACAAGGTCCTTACCATCGAGCAGATCTCCGAGCTCCACTTCTCCGCGGTGAGACGAGCCCGTCGACGTCTCCTGAAGCTCGCGGAACTCGACGTTCTGGAGCGTTTCAGGCCACCGAGATCTCCAGGATCGAGCCCGTTCCACTACATCCTCGGCCCGGTTGGGATCGCCATCGTGGCCGCGTACAAGGGCGTTGAGCCGAAGGAGCTGCACGTACGGCAAGACCGCCTACGAGGGCTCGCCTACAGCCCTCGGCTGGACCACCTCCTGGCTGTGAACGGGTTCTTCTCGTGTCTGGCGTCAATATGTCGAGGGCGAGCCGGTTTCGAGCTGCTGGAGTGGTGGAGCGAGGGCCGGTGCGCGACAACCTGGGGCGGCCTCGTCCGTCCCGACGGGTTGGGGGCTGTGGGCTGGCCAGGCGGTCGGGTGCGGTTCTTCCTGGAGCTGGACCGGGGGACGGAGAACTCCTCCCAGCTTGAGGGGAAGCTCGTCGGGTACCACCGCGTTGCTCGGTTCCCCGACGCACCGGACGCGCTCCTGTTCGTGTTTCCGACACAGAGGCGTGAGATCGAGGCGCGAAAGGTTCTCGCCGGCGCCGGGATGCCCATCGCCACCGCGACCGCCGCTGACGCGCTGTCCGATCCCGTTGGGGACATCTGGCTGGTCGTCGGCGACGAGGCGAGGATCGCGCTGGCTGCCCTGGGAGGCGGCGAGGCCCGATGAGCCAGGCCGTCGCCCACATCGGAGCCCGCCGCGAGCCCGAACTCGACCTTGAGGTGTGGCTTGAGTGCTACCTGGCCGACTGCGAGGCACGAGGCCTCACGGCCCGAACGCTCGAGTGGTACCGGGACCGCGGAAAGCGGCTCATCCGGCACCTCGAGGCCATCGGCGTCCGCTATCCGCAAGAGTTGACGAGGCGGACGGTGTCTCGCCTGTTCACAGTGCTCCGCGGCGTAACGCACAGGGGCAAGCCGCTCGAGCCGCAGACGATCCTCGGTTACTGGCAGTTCGGCAAGGGCTTCACGACGTTCCTTATCGGCGAGGAGGCCTACCCGGGGCCGAATCCTTTTGACCAGTTCGGCAAGCCGCGCGTACCCGAGAAGGTGATGTGGGCGCCGTCCGCTGAGGAGTGCCGGGCCATGCTCAAGGTCCCCAACCGCCGAAGCGTCGCGGGCCTCCGAGACATCGTGATCCTGCTGCTCCTCATCGACACCGGGATACGGGTATCGGCCCTCCGAGGGATCCGAGTCGAGGACGTGGATCTCCGAGAACGACGTATCCGTGTGGTGGAGAAGGGCCGCCGGGAGAGGATCGTCCCCTTCGGCTTCCAGGCCCTCCGCTGGCTCCGCCGCTACCTGGTCACCGCCAAGTTGGGGGAGGCGGACTTCCTTCTCCCGGGACGGCACGGCCGAGCGATCAGCCGCAAGCGCATCGACGAGATCATCAAGGCATGCGCCGCGAATGCGGGCATCCGCGACGGCCGCGCTTCAGCCCACGACCTGCGCCGAGCCTTCGCGCGTGAGTTCCTCCGCAACGGCGGCGACCTTGAGTCGCTACGGCAGCTCCTGGGCCACACCTCGTATGCCATGGTCCGACGGTATGCAGAGTTGGCCACCGATGTCGTTGCCCGAAGGCACGGGATGGCTTCTCCCGGGGACCACTTGCGTCCGTGATTGCCTGGGACGAACAGTGACTCAAATTCCAGGAGGCCTACACTGGCAGACGGATCGAGATACTGGGGTATCGAAGATGAGCCCGTATGAAGCGGCTGGCCTTTCAATGTTCGTGTACGTATTCGATAGCTCCCTACCAAGCGCTCCTATAGAAAGGATTGACTTCTGATGGATTGGACGCCCTTTTTCGTGGCGCTGATTCCCGCCCTCGGTTCCTTCGTCGCAGCCATCGTGGCAGCGAGGGCTGCGGGAGCAGCACGGGCAGCCGAAGCACGAGAGAGACGGGTTCTTGAACTCGAAAGGCGGCTTGCTCTGCATAAGGAGGAAATCTACAAGCCGATGATCGAATTCTTCCGGAGACTGTTCGACAGCGCGATTCGCGGAGAAGAACTGTCTCAGTCGGAGGCCATGGATGCTCTCAGTCGTTTCGGAACATGGATCCAGGTATATGG
>JBOGVX010000067.1:0-1704 GCA_050693165.1 Actinomycetota bacterium
CCGTAGTTACAATGGTGTCGTGGCCACCGGGAAGATCGTCATCCACGGGGCCCGTGAGCACAATCTCCGGAACGTTCACCTGGAGCTTCCCCGAGACCGGCTGATCGTCTTCACGGGCCTGTCCGGCTCCGGTAAGTCGTCGCTGGCCTTCGACACGATCTACGCCGAGGGGCAGCGCCGCTACGTGGAGTCGTTGTCGGCGTACGCGCGGCAGTTCCTCGGCCAGATGGAGAAGCCGGACGTCGACTTCATCGAGGGCCTGTCGCCGGCGATCTCGATCGACCAGAAGTCGACCTCACGCAATCCTCGCTCGACCGTCGGCACGATCACCGAGGTCTACGACTACCTGCGCGTGCTGTACGCGCGGGTTGGGCATCCGCACTGCCCCAAGTGCGGGCGCCCGATCGGCCGGCAGACGCCGGACCAGATCGTCGATCAGGTCATGGCCCTTCCCGAGGGCACCAGGTTCCAGGTCCTCGCGCCCATCGTTCGCGGCCGGAAGGGCGAGTACGAGCGTCTGCTGAAGGACCTCGCGAAGAAGGGGTTCTCGCGGGCGCGAATCGACGGCGAGGTTCGGGACCTGTCGGAGCAGATACGGCTGGAGCGCCACTACAAGCACGACATCGAGGTCGTGGTCGATCGACTGGTGGCGAAGCCCGACATCCGAAGGCGCGTGGCCGACTCGGTCGAGACCGCCCTCCAGCTCGCCGAGGGTCTCGCCGCGCTGGCAGTCCAGACGGACGGCAAGGAAGAGATCGTCAACTTCTCCCAGAGCCTGGCCTGTACGTTCGATGGGCTTTCGTTCGAGGAGCTCGCGCCGCGCAACTTCTCCTTCAACTCACCGTATGGAGCGTGTGTGCAGTGCGACGGCCTGGGCATCAGGCTCGAGGTCGACGCCGACCTGGTGGTCCCCGACCCGGACGTCTCGATCCGCGAGGGCGGGCTCGCGCCATGGAACTCGACACGGCTCGAGTACTGGAACCGAGTGCTCGAGGCTCTCTCCGAGGCCCACGGGTTCTCGCTCGACGTTCCGTGGCGGAAGCTCAGCGCGAAGGCGAAGGACATCCTGCTGTACGGCTCCGACAAGGAGATCTACATCAAGTACCGGAACCGGTACGGGAGGCAGCGCTCCTACTGGACGACGTTCGAGGGCGTGGTTCCCAACATAGAGCGGCGCCACTCGGAGACGGACTCGGACTACGCGCGCAACAAGTACGAGCAGTTCATGCGAGAGGTTCCCTGCCGCGCGTGCAAGGGTCAGCGGCTCAAGCCCGAGTCCCTCGCGGTGACGGTCGGGGATCAGAACATCTCGCAGCTAACGGCCGCTTCGGTCGTGGGAACCCTGCGCTTCCTCGACGAGCTCCCGAAGCTCCTGAGCGATCGCGAGCAGCTGATCGCGGAGCGGCTCCTCAAGGAGATCCGAGCGCGGCTTGGCTTCCTGGTCGATGTCGGCCTCGACTACCTCACCCTCGGTCGTGCTGCCGGCACGCTCGCTGGGGGAGAGGCCCAGAGGATCCGGCTCGCCACTCAGATCGGCTCCGGGCTGGTGGGCGTGCTGTATATCCTGGACGAGCCCTCGATCGGGCTCCACCAGCGGGACAATAAGCGCCTGATCGACACGCTCATCCGTCTGCGCGACCTCGGCAACACCCTGATCGTGGTCGAGCATGACGAGGCGACGATCCGCACCGCCGACTACCTGGT
>JBOGVX010000068.1:0-18249 GCA_050693165.1 Actinomycetota bacterium
CGACGATCAGGCCGTCGAGCGCGCCTATCTGTCCGGGTGGCAAGCGGCGCTTCGAGCATGCCGCGAGGCCGGCGGCACGATCTCCCACCACCACGGCATCGGGCTTCTCAAGGCTCCCTTCCTCACCGACGAGATCGGCAGCGTCGGCCTGTCCGTGCTGCGTGCCATCAAGGGCGTCCTGGATCCCGCGGGGATCCTCAATCCGGGCAAGCTGCTCTCGGTCGAGCCGGTGGACAGCGCCACGGGCGAGGAGGCCTGATGGTGAGCCCGTTCGGCGACCTGGTCGTGATCGCGAACCCCCACTCCGGCCGCGGTCGGGTCGGGAAGGAGATGCCGGAGCTCGAGCGGCAGCTGAACTCGAAGAGGTTCGGCTACAGGATCGTCGAGACCGAGGGGCCCGGCCATGGCACCGAGGTCGCCCGCGAGGCGCTGCGGGGCGGGGAGCGATTCCTGGTGGCGGTGGGCGGGGACGGGACCGTGCAGGAGGTCGTCAACGGGATGATCGAGGATGGCAAGCCGGTGGCCGAGGGCGCCGTGCTCGGGGTGATCCCGGCGGGCTCGGGCTGCGACTTCGTGAGGACGTTCGGGCTCCCTCAGGAGGTCCCCAAGGCGGTCAGGCACCTCGAGGGCGATCGGCTCTACCCCATCGACATCGCGAGGCTCGACTACCAGGAAGACGGAAAGACCGTCACGCGCTACATCCCGAACATCGCCGAGTGCGGGCTCGGTGGAGCCGTGGTCGCGCGAGCCGAGCGCTTGCCGAGATGGCTCGGCCGGTCGCGATACTTCTGGGCTTTCTGGCTCAGCGTGCGCAAGTTCAAACCGGCACGCATCACGGTGAAGGCCGACTTGAAGGAGTTCGAGGGCCGCGCGAACAACGTGGTCGTGGCGAACTGCCAGTACTACGGGGGAGGGATGAAGATCTCGCCGCGCTCCTACCCCGGGGACGGTGTCCTCGACATCCAGATAAGCACTGGCCCGAAGTCGGAGGCGTTCACCATGATCCCGAAGATCTACCGGGGCGAGCACCTGCCGCACCCGCACATCAAGGAGATGCGGGGACGCTCGATCACGGTGGACGCGGACCGGCCGCTGCCGATCGAGGGGGACGGGGAAGTGCTCGGAACTACCCCGGCGACGTTCACCGTCATACCCGAGGCCGTCTCGCTCAAGATCTGACGGCCGGCTCGGCTCCCATCACCGCGAGGCGGGTCCTGCGCACCAGCACGTCGTCGTCATCGAGCGCCATCTCTCGGCGTTTCGCGAGCTCCAGCTCGACCCTAAGCACCGGCAGTCCCGCTACAGCCGGCTGGCCGAGATCCGCGTCGTCCCGGATCATCGACGCGGCCTCCTCCCAATCGTCCCCGTAGCGCTCGATCAGGCGCTTTCCCGCCCCGGGTGGCAGGCCGAGCTCGACGGTGGCCTCCTCGGCGGTCTCGATCGCAGCGGGGAAGGCCCTGGTCAGGCCGAGGGGGAGAGCGGCGGTTCTGGAACTCTCACCGCGCCCAAGCTGCCGGCTGACGATATCCGTCACCTGCTCGGCCATCGACCGGAAGGTAGTCAGCTTGCCCCCGGTGATCGTGATGAGACCGGGCGGCTCCGTGAGGATCACGTGGCGGCGGGACAGGTCCCTGGTCTGTCCGGGTCCCGAGTCGAGCAGCGGCCTCACGCCCGCCCAGGAGGCCAGCACGTCCGTGTCTCGAAGGCCGACGGGAAAGGCGCGCTCCACCGATCCGAGCACCTCCGCCACATCGGCCTTATCGACGGAGGGGGAGTCGATGGGCCCGTCGTAGGGAGTGTCCGTCGGCCCGACGTAGACCCTGGGGCCCCACGGGATCATGACGAACAGCGCGCCCTTGTGGGCGATCGAGGGCACGACCACCGCCGTGCGGATCGGCAGGCGGGCCCGGTCGAAGACCAGGTGGATCCCCTTGCTCGGCCGCAGCTGCGGCGGGTTGGGATCCGCCAGCGAGTGCACCTCGCCCGCCCACGCTCCCGTGGCGTTGACCGTCACGCGAGCGCGAACCTCCAGCCTTCCGCCGCCGAGCCCTTCTCGGATACTCGCCCCCTTGATCGTTCCTTCGCCAAACAGCTCCGTGACCTCGGCCCGGTTTGCAACGAGAGCGCCGAAGCTCGCGGCCTGCCGGATAACCTCGATGACGAGCCTCGCGTCGTCGGTGCCGCAGTCCCAGTAGAGGAGTCCGGATGAAGGCCGCCCGAGCCCGGGGGCGAGCTGCGCCACCTCCTCCGCTCCGACGCGCCGGTGGGAGTCGATGTTCCTCCCGACGGTGAGCAGGTCGTACAGGGCCAGTCCGGTACGGAACCGGACCTTGTGCGCGAGCTTCCGCAGGGGGAGCAGGAACGGGAGCGGCCGCACCAGGTGGGGGGCACGTTCGAGGAGCAGCCGCCTCTCGCGCAGCGACTCGTAGACGAGGCCGAAGGCTCCGTACCGTAGGTACCTCGCGCCGCCGTGGATCATCCTGGAAGAGCGTCCGGAGGTCCCGCTGGCGAAATCGTCCCTCTCAACGAGGGCCACGGACAGCCCGCGGGATGCGGCGTCCAGCGCGATACCTGCCCCCGTGATGCCGCCCCCTATGACGAGGACGTCGAGCAGCCCTTCGGCCATGGCCTCCAGGTTGCGCACGCGCGTGCGGGCGGATAGCTCGAGCATCGTGGCCATCCTAGGCCGGGCCGTATGATGTCGGCTCATGCCTTCCCCGCATGCCGAACGTATCGCTCGTGCGTCTGAGGCCGCCGGTCATATGGGCCTCGGAGCCTTGCTGGTTACACCCTCGGCCGATCTCGTCTATCTGACCGGATATTCCCCGTTGCCCCTCGAGAGGCTGACATGCCTGATCATCAGGCCGGGCAAGGACCCGATCCTGCTGGTACCGGCTCTCGAGCGGCCGCTCGCGGAGAGCCACGGGCTCGCCAAGACCGCCGAGATCGCGTCGTGGGGAGAGACGGAGGACCCGTACTCGATCGTCGGGCAGGTGGTCGGGGATGTCGAGCGCGCGGGATGCTCCGCCCGGATGCTGGCTGGCCACCTGCTGCGCCTTCAGGCCACGTTCGACGGAACCAGGTTCTCCACCGCGTCCGATGTCCTCGGACCCTTGCGCGCGATCAAGGACACGAACGAGGTGAACCTGCTCAAGCGAGCGGCACGATACGCGGATGAGACCTACTCGCGAATCACGGGCACTCGCCTGGAGACCTTGACCGAGCGCGACGTGGCCCACCGGCTGGCGGACCTGCTCGTCGAGACCGGCAACGACGAGGTCGCCTTCACCATCGTCGGCTCCGGGCCGAACAGCGCTTCCCCGCATCACGAGCCGACCGGCCGAGAGGTCCTCGCCGGGGACACCGTGGTGATGGACTTCGGTGGGCGGTCGGGCGGCTACTGCTCGGATATCAGCAGGACCGTGGCCGTGACCAAGCCCTCGCCCAATCTCCGCGAGGTTCACGAGATCGTGCAGGAGGCCCAGGAGGAAGCGTTCCGCGCCGTGAAGCCCGGCGTTGCGGCCCACGACGTCGACCGCGCCGCGCGCGAGGTCATCGAGCGCTCCGGCTACGGGGACCTGTTCATCCACCGCACCGGCCACGGCATCGGCCTCGAGGAGCACGAGGAGCCGTACATCGTGGAGGGCAACGAGCAGCCCCTTCGCCCCGGGATGTGCTTCTCGATCGAGCCGGGCATCTACCTCCCCGGCAAGTTCGGCGTGCGGATCGAGGACATCGTGGTGGTGACGGGGGAGGGCGGCCGCAGGCTCAATACCGCCCCTCGCGAGCTGGTGGTGGTCCGATGAACCGCCCGATGCTAGTCTAGGCTACCGACCGGTAGGTTCTACCCCCAGGAGGCCTGTAGATGTCCGTGATCCAGATACCCGACGAGTTCATAGAGCTCAGGAGCTCGCTCCGCCAGTTCATCGACCGCGAGATCCGCCCGATCGAGGAGTCGTTCGCACAGGACATCCTCGACGGCAAGTACGAGGGCCTCAAGGACGAGCGGAAGAAGCTGCGGAAGCGCGCCGCCGAGCTCGGGTTCTGGACGCTGCACCTTCCGGAGGAGATCGGAGGGATGGGGCTCCCGTACCTCGGCCAGGTCCTGCTCTTCGAGGAGGCCACCAGGCACGGGCTGCTCATGTGCCAGAACGAGTCGATCTTCCCGATCGTCACGGGCCCGACCCCGATCTACCTCGACTGCACCGAGCAGCAGCGCGAGAAGTACCTGGCGCCGCTCATGCAGGCCGACAAGATGACCTGCTTCGCGCTGACGGAGCCCGAGGCGGGCTCTGACGCGACGCGCATCAAGACCAGGGCCGAGAAGCAGAACGGCGACTGGGTACTGAACGGGAGGAAGCACTTCATCACGGGCGGTGAGGATGCGGACTTCGCGCTGGTGTTCGCCGTGACCGACGCGGAGAAGCGGGCGAAGGGCGGGATCACTGCATTCTTCGTGGACGCAGACACTCCGGGCTACTCGGTGAGCCGGATCCAGCACACGATGTCGCCGGTCCAGAACCCCGCCGAGATCACGCTCGTGGACGTCAAGGTTCCCGAGCAGAACGTGCTCGGCGAGGTCGGATTCGGGTTCTACTCGGCGGTCAAGGGGATCAACGGCGCCCGGCTGCAGATCGCTGCGACCGCACTCGGGATCGCCACCAACCTGCTCGAGCGCATGATCGAGTACGCGAACGCCCGCGTCGCGTTCGGCAAGGTGATCGGCGCGAACCAGTTCATCCAGGGCCACATCGTGGACTCGTACGCCGAGGTCGAGCAGGCGAGGCTGCTGCTCTACAAGCTTGCCGACGACATCGACAACGGTGCCGACGGCCGACGGGAAGCGGCGCTCGCCAAGCTGGTGACCACGGAGACAGTCGCTCGAGTCGCGGACCGGTGCATCCAGGTCCACGGGGGCCAGGGCTTCATGACGGAGCTGGGCCTCGAACTCTGGTACCGGGACGTTCGGGCGATGCGGCTCTACGAAGGAACGAGCGAGATCCTGCGCTCGAACATCGCGAAGACCCTCGGCCTGCCTACCGACTAGCTAGCCGGCACGTCAAATACGCCGTCCGCAGCTCCGGCCACTCGCCAGGAGCGCTCTCCGTGCCGGGTCAGGAACCATGTGTTGGCGTCGTCCCCGTCTATCACCACGTTTGCTCGATCACCTCCCAACACCGCCTCCTCCAGAGCGAAGTCGGCGTCAATAGCGGCATCTATGGAGGGGACCTGCTCGCACCAGACATCCTCGGTGTACGCGCCGCGCAGTTGTTCGTTCAGCAGGTCGTAGCTTCCCGGGCAGTCGCCGCGGTCGACTCGGCGGGCGAACTCGCGAAGGATCTCGGCCGGCCCCTTGGTCTCCTCGTAGAGGAAGAGCACCAGGACCGAGACGGACCCGATGGCGAGGACGATCGAGACGATCGTGATCCACAGGGGCAGGCGGGGACGCGCGCGTGCGTAGCCGTTCTCGGAGGACTCGGGCTCGGTCATCGCGGCGAAGGCTATAGGATGCGCCGGTGTCCCGCCTCGCATGCTTCCTGGACGCCGGTCGCTCGATCGAGGAGGGCGCCGATCGAGCCGCGCTCGCGGAGTCCCTCGGCTACGAGAGCGTATGGGCCACCCACACCGTCACCCGCGAGCCGCTTCAGACCCTCGCCGCCTATGCCGCGAAGACCGAGCGTATCGGGCTCGGCACCGGAGTCATACCTCTCGTGTCCCGCCATCCGATCGTGGCCGCCATGGAGGCGGCGACGCTGGACGAGGCCTCCGGTGGCCGCCTGACGCTCGGGATGGGCATCAGTCACCGCTCTCTGGTCGAAGACTGGTACGGCGAGACCTTCGATAAGCCGCTGGCCCGCATGCGTGAGTACTCGACGATCGTCCGCACTCTCCTGGATCAGGGCGCCGTGCACTTCGAGGGCGAGCACTACAGCGCTCGGTTCACGTTCATCGGCTACAAGCCGAGGGTGGGGATGAAGCTGTTCTTCGCCGCGCTGGCCCCCGGGATGCTTCGCCTGGCTGCCGAGCTCGCCGACGGGATCGTGCTCTGGATGTGCTCGCCGAAGTACATCCGCGAGACGATCCGACCCACGATCGATGAGGTGCTGACGAAGAAGGGCCGCGATCCCGCCCACTTCGACATCGTCGCCGCCGTGCCGTCCAGCCTGTCCGAGAACCTCGACGGTGCGCGCGATGCCTTCCGACGAGCCGCGCAGCCCTATCCCTATCTGCCCTTCTACCGCCGCGTGATCGAAGAGGGAGGACATGCCGACGCAATCGCGGCCGCCGAGGCGGGGGAACCGTTGCCAGCGTCGTTCGTCGAGGCGATGGCCGGCCTCGGTGACGCAGACACGATCCGAGCCAAGATCGAGGAATACCGGGAAGCGGGGGTAACGCTTCCCGCGGTGGGCCCGGTTCCTCGCCATGAGGGTGGGGCCGGCTCCGAGGAAACCCTCAAAGCGGCGATCGGTTAGCGCCGTGGGCAAACTGATCTACTGGGCTAACGCGTCACTGGACGGCTACATAGAAGACCGGGACGGCAAGTTCGACTGGACCGAGCCGGACGAAGACGTCCATACCTTCATCAACGATCTCCAACGCCGGATCGGCACCCAACTGTATGGGCGCCGGATGTACGAGACGATGGTGGTCTGGGAGGACCCTCAACTAGTCGCCGACCAGCCTCCATACATGGCGGACTACGCGGAGATCTGGAAGGCCTCCGACAAGATCGTGTACTCGCGGTCGCTCGACGAGGTGTCCAGCGCCAGGACTCGCCTCGAGCGGGAATTCGATCCCGAGGGGGTTCGGGCGCTGAAAGCGTCGGCCGAGAAGGACATCGTCATGGGTGGCCACGAGCTTGCCACCCAGGCGTTTCGCGCCGGACTGGTAGACGAGTGCTACCTGTTCCTCTCGCCGATCGTCGTGGGAGGCGGCAAACGTGCCTTCCCCGAAGACCTCAGGATCGAGCTCGAGCTGGTGAACGAGCGCCGGTTCGATAACGGCACGGTCTACCTCCACTACCGAACCCGGAGCTAGGCACCGCCTAGGCGCCGGAGCGTGGGCGGACGCGGGTGCCGGCGTCCGTGTCCATCACTTCCCATCCCATCTCGGTAAGCCGGTCGCGGATCTCGTCAGATCGTGCGAAGTCCTTGGCAGCCCGGGCGCTATCCCGTTCCTCGACCAGGGCCTGGACGTCGGACGGGATATCGAGCTCGCGTATGGCAAGGCGCTCCAGGTCCAGGCCGAGGACAGCGTCCCATGACGAGAGCAGGGAGTACTTGTCGCCGTCGGGGATCTCGGCTGAGACTGTCTCGTTGAGAACCACGAGCGCGCTGGGCATGTCGAGGTCATCAGCTACAGCCTCACGGAACCTCGAGTCCAGCTCCTTGGCCTCAGGACTGAGACCGTCTCGCTCGGCGTTCTTCCATTCCTCCATCCGCTGGCGGATGCGAGTCAGGGTGCGGTTTTGGGCTTCCATGGCCTCGTCCGAGAAGTCCATCTCACTCCGGTAGCGAGTCCCGAAGCACAGCAGGCGGAACGCGAGCGGGTCGTAGCCCTGCGCCTCGAGATCCGTGACCCGAGCGATGTTCCCGGTTGACTTGGCCATCTTCTGGCCCGAGAGCTGCAGGAAGCCGCCGTGTGCCCAGGCCGTGATCACCCGATGCCCTGTGGCGCCATCGGACTGGGCGATCTCGTCCTCATGGTGGGGGAACTTCAGGTCCTGGCCGCCGGTGTGGATGTCGAAGCGCTCACCCAGGTACTTCATCGACATCGCCGAGCACTCGATGTGCCAGCCGGGAAATCCCTCGCCCCACGGCGAGTCCCACTTCATCAGCCGGTTCGGCTCGGCCTTCTTCCAGAGCGCGAAGTCCTCCGGATGATGCTTGTTCGGATCGATCTCGAGGTCCTGCCGCGACCCAGCCTTCAGCTTGTCGAGAGTGTTGCCCGAGAGCTTGCCGTACTCGGGGAACGTGTGGACGTCGTAGTAGACGTTGCCGTCCACCTCGTACGCGTGACCGTTGTCGATCAGTCGCTGCGTCAGCTCGATCATCTCGGGGATGTGGTCTGTGGCCTTCGGGAAGTTGTCGGCTCGCTCGATCCCAACGGCATCCATGTCCTCGAGGAAGGCCTCCGTGTACTTCTCGGCTATCTCCCAGGCCGAGAGGCCCTCGTCGGCGACCGCCAGGTCCATCCGGTCCACGTCGGTGTCGTCTGTCATGTGCCCGACATCGGTGATGTTCATGACCCACTGGACCTCGTGTGCCTCGAAGCGAAGAACGCGCCTGATCAGGTCGCCGAGCATGAAGCTCCGCATGTTCCCGATGTGCGCGTACCGGTAGACGGTCGGGCCGCAGGAGTACATCCTGACGGTCTTCCCGTCCGCCGGGCTGATCTCCTCGACCTGCCTGGTGAGCGAGTCGTAGAGGCGCATATCGGCCAAAGGATAGGCTGTCGGGGACATGGACCGGGACTTCGGCCTCACCCCCGAGCAGCGCGAGATCGTCGGCGCCGTGCGCGGATTCGTGAAGGACCGGATCCGCCCCGAGATACGCGGCTTCGAGGAGCGCAAGGAGTTCCCGCGCGAGCTCTTCGGCTCGCTGTGCCAGATGGGCCTCGGCGGCATCCCCTACTCGGAGAAGTACGGGGGAGGCGAGCAGCCCTTCCTGACCTACCTCTCGGTGCTCGAGGAGGTCGCCACGGGCTCCGTCTCGCTCGCCGTGGGCCTGTCGGTCCACCACTTGTCGGCCTACGGGGTCCACGAGTTCGGCTCGGACGAGCTCAAGGAGAAGTACCTGCCCAAGCTGTTCTCGGGGGAGAGGCTCGGAGCCTACGCGCTCTCCGAGGCCTCGAGCGGCTCAGACGCGGCGTCGCTCCGAACGCAGGCCAAGCGGGACGACGGCAGCTACGTGCTGAACGGCTCGAAGCGTTTCATCAGCCAGGGCGGGGAGGCCGAGTACTACCTGGTGATGGCCCGGACCGGGGACGACTCGCCCAAGGGCATCTCGGCGTTCGCGGTCGAGAAGGGCTGGGACGGCTTCGACTTCGGGAAGAAGGAAGAGAAGATGGGTTGGCACGCATCGCCCATGCGGGAGCTCCTCTTCGACAACTGCAAAGTGCCCGCCGAGAACATGGTGGGGGAGGAGGGCCAGGGCTTCACGGTCGCGCTGAGCGCGCTCGACGGAGGCCGTCTCGGCATGGCTGCCGTCGCCACGGGTCTCGCCCAGGTCGCCCTCGACGACGCGGTCGCCTATACCCGCGAGCGCGAGCAGTTCGGCCGCTCGATCATCGACTTCCAGGGCTTGCAGTTCATGCTCGCCGACATGGCCGCCAGCGTCGAGGCCGGTCGCCGCCTGTACCGAGAAGCGGCCCGGGCAAGGGACGAGGGGAGCGGAACGCCCCTGTCGTGCTCGATCGCCAAGCTCTTCTGCACCGACATGGTCATGAAGGTCACCACCGACGCGGTGCAGGCCTTCGGCGGCTACGGCTACATGAAGGAGTACGACGTCGAGCGCTACATGCGCGACGCGAAAGCCCTACAGATCGTCGAAGGGACCAACCAGGTCCAGCGGATGATCATCGGCCGCCACCTCGCCGGACGGGACTGACAAAGGAGGCTCGCATGCAGACGGAACCCGATGGCCTGCTGCCCTTCACCAAGCTCGTGCTCGGCATCTCGGCCACCGTCCAGCTGCTCTTCGGAGTGGTGGGCCTGCTCTTCCTGGACTTCTGGAACGACGTGCTTTGGAGTGACCCGCTCCCGCCCTGGCCCGAGCCCGTGGCCCGATTCGCGTTCCTCAACTACCTCGCGACGGGGATCGCCGCTGTCTTTGCGTTACGACAAGGAAGATGGACAGGTGCCAAGGTGTACTTCGCCTTCTCGTTCCCGTACATAGTTCTCTCCGTGCTGGCAGTCATCGTCACGGCGATCGATGTCGGCGTGCCAGCGATCATGTGGGGCTACGTGGGTCTCTCGGTGATCTACCTGCCCGCGGTTGTCTACGCCTGGGCCAAGCAGCTCTCCCGCTGAGGGGGAGAGGGAGCGACCAAGAGTTGTAGACGATGGGTCCGCCCGAGCACCATGAAGAATTGGCGCCTGAATCCGAACCTTCCTCCGTTCCATGGCGCGGCCGCGACTCTCTCGCCGTAGTCCTTCTCTGGATTCTTGTCCTCGTGGTTGTAACCATCCCGTTCCGCACATTTGGGCCGGGATTGCTCCTCTTCTCGGAGATCCTCCTGGGGCTGCTAACTTTTCGGAAGACCCGTCAATACAGAAGCTCAGGGCAGCTTCTCGGAAGACGCTTCCGCGCTCACCCTCAAGATCTCTTGGCCGGAACCCTTATAGGAGCGATCGCTTTCGCGCTCGAGCTCGCCTTCATCTGGGTCGTTCTCGTGGCGTTCGGTGTCGACGGCGACGCAGCAGATATCTCGGGAATTCCTACAGTGTCAATTCCGATCCTGGAGGTTCTCGCCCTGCTGATCGCTGCCCCGCTTTTCGAGAAGATCTTCTTTCGAGGGCTGCTGCTCCAAGGGCTCCAGAAGTCTTTCGGTAGCAGGCTTGCGGTTTTCATCTCTGGCACTATCTTCGGGCTGGCCGTTACCTGAGTGGCCGTTGCCGGCCTGACCGTCACCGCCCAGGGGAACACCCATGGGCTCTCGTTCGCCGAGCTCGGCCATGATCTCCTTCGATCTCGTCGCCGATCAGCTCCTCGCGCTCTAGAAGCGCGTCGCGGACGCCCAACGTATCCCATTCTGGTATACTCTCTGCATGTCAACGGAGCAGATCGCGGTCAGAGTGCCGACCAGCCTGTTGGCTCGCCTCGACGAGCTGGTCAAGGGGGGCTTGTTCGAGAGCCGCGCGGAGGCACTTCGAGCTGGCATCGAGCTGCTAACGGAGATCGAGCATCGCCGCGAGGTCGACCGCGCCATCGTTGACGGGTACCGGCGAGAGCCGCAAACGAGCTCCGAGGAGCTGGCTGCTCTGGCGTCGTTACGGGACGCGATCTCGGCTGAGCCCTGGTGACGGTGCCAAGCCGTGGCGAGGTCTGGTGGGGTGAGCTCCCCGAGGTAGGCCGACGACCATTCCTTGTAATGACTCGTGAGGCCGCGATCCCTGTCCTGAACACGGTGCTGGCCGCACCCGTGACTCGCACGGTGAGGAGTATCCCGACAGAGGTGCGCCTCGGGCCCGATGACGGAATGCCGGAGGAGTGCGCTGCCAGCTTCGACAACCTAAGGGTCATCACGAAGGCAAATCTTGTAGAGCGGCAATGCGTTTTGGGAGGGGTGCGGATGCTCGAGGCTTGCCGAGCCTTGCGCGAAGCGATCGACTGCTGATTGGATGGAGGCTGTCCCGTCAGCAATTGTGGCGGGAATTTCCTATATAACTAACAAGTCTAAGCCAGTTAACTCGAACGGTAGCGCGGTCCGTCAAGGCCAGGCTAACAACATGAAGCAGAGAGAAAAGGGGCGCAACAAATCCTTCGGCAATCCAACTGAGGCGAACTACGTGCCGGGTAAGGGCGGACACAACCAAGGGAAAACTCACGGGATTGGCACTGGGAAAGGAGGGACCGGAGGCGGTGCCGGAGGACCTGGAGGCTCAGTGGAGGCTGCGGGTCTAGGCGAAACCGTGGGTCCCGCAAGGGCCTGCGTTGGTTTGGGTTGATCGGGGCGCAGGCGTCTAACGTGGGAGCTGGGATTGGCTTCGGAGTCGGCTGCGTACTGGGAGCCTTCCTGGCCTGGGGCGTCGGGAAGGGTATTGAGAACTGGGAAAAAGAGCACATTGGCTCCTTCAAGGGTCGTGGATCTGGCCGATCCAAGAACAAATGAACTCGCGAAAGAGGGGCAAGCTGCAGCGGTTCAGCCAGGAACATCCCTGGAGATTCGCCGCGGCAGCCGCCCCTGCTCTTGGCATAATCGTGGTGCTTCTTGCACCAGGGGAGCTCTCTGCCTCGACGGCAGTTGTTGGTATATGTCTCAGCTCCGCGGTGCTCTTTCTCATTCTAGGTGTACTAGGAGCACTCGAAAGAAGGGATCGAGCTCGGCTCGCAAAAGGCAGGCGCTCGGTACTCCCGCCACCCCTGTCCACCCTGACGGTCGGCTTTGTGTTTGTTGTGGTATTTGCTTCGGAAGTCTTCCTTGGCGGGCGAACCGTCTTGGGAAGCATCGCTGTGGCTGCCCTCGTTACAGGAGGGGCCGTGATGCTTCGCCTGCTCTCTAACAGGATTCACGAGCGCAGGCACGCTGACCCTTCTCGCGAAGAATAATCAATCTCTTGCCGCGTTAGGTGACCCGGCCTGCGGCTACTGGAGACTCTGGGTCTCTCCGGGCTGGCCGTTGCCCGACTGACCGTTCCCAGCGACCGGAGCGCCCATGGGCTCACGCTCGCCTAGCTCGGCCATGATCTCCTCGATCTCGTCGCCGATCAGCTCCTCGCGCTCGAGCAGCGCGTCGCGGATCCCCTCGACAACGTGCCTCTTCTCTCGCAGCAGAGTCGTGACCTGACGGCGGGAGGACTCGAGCAGCTCGTCGACTTCTTTCCTCCGCTCGGGATCCCGCAGGACGTTTCCGATCGGGTCGCCGTCCATCATCGTGGGCGCCATGGCACCTACGGAGCTGAGTGTCTTTCCCATGCCGAACAGGCCGACGTAGGCGGCGGCATTCGTGGTAGCGCTCACAAGGTCCGAGGACGGCCCGGTCGTCGTCTGTCCGTACCAGACATCCTCAGCGGCCAGCCCCGCGAGCGAGACCTGGATGCGAGCGAGGATCTGCCGCTGAGTCCTCGTGTAGAGCTCCTCGATCTCCTGCCCGTGGACCAGTCCCAGCGCGGACTCACGCTTCTGGATCGTGATGACCTGGAGCTGCATCTCGCCGCGCTCGAGCGAGTACGAGGCCACCGCGTGCGCGGCCTCGTGCGTCGCGACCATCTCCTTCTCGCGCTGGTTGTACTTGACCGGCTGCTTGAGCCCGATCTCCTCGACGAGCTTCGCGTTCCACAGGTCGTCCCACCGCAGCGCGTCGCGCCGATCTGACAGCGCGAAGATCAGGGCCTCGTTCACGATGTTCTTGATCATCGCTGGCGAGTAGCCCTTGGACATGCGAGCGAGCTTGCCGATGTCGATCGGCTCGTGCCGCACCTTCGCCAGGTAGTACTGAGCGATGTCCTCGCGTCCCTCCGAATCCGGAAGACCAACGTGGATCTTCCGGTCGAACCTTCCGGGACGGAGAAGGGCAGGGTCGAGGGTCGAGGCTCGGTTAGTCGCTCCGATGATCAGGATGTTGTAGAAGGGCACCTTGGGCTTGCCGAGACGCAGCACGCGGCGAACGTGGCGCCACAAGCCTCTCGGCATGATCAAGCCGTCCATCCCGACCAGCAGCTCGTTGACGATCCCCATGCCGCCCATGCCGGCCATCCCGCCCATGAACATGCGGTGTGGCTTCGGCACCGCGTCGTCGGGCGAGAATCGCTCCGAGATGGCCCCGCGGCTGCCGCCGAGAGCGTCGAGCTCGTCCACGAAGATCACCGCGCCGCCGTACTTGTCCGACATCGAGCGAGCCTTCTTGAACATGCGGCGCACCTTCATGTTGCCGATGCCCATGAACATGCTGGCGAAACCGCTACCGCTCGAGTACAGGAACGGCACCTGGGCCGAGCCGGCGATCGCTTTGGCCATCAGGGTCTTTCCGGTTCCAGGAGGGCCCTCGAACAGGATCCCATGCGGTGGGTAGCCACCCATGGTCTTGAAGTCCTTGAAGCCCTGGAAGAGGCGCAGGACCTCCTGGGTCGACCGGACCGCCGCCGGCTGGCCGCGCACGTCGTCGAAGCTGTGGTCGTATTCGTTCGGGTAGATGACGTAGGTCGTGCCTCGCGAGAGGAACCAGAAGAGCGCGACGAACTGGATGACGATGAACGACATCAGCGTGATCGCCTGCAGCAGGAACGGCCTCAGGTTTGCGAGCATCAGACTCGGCTGAGTTGTGGCGGTGATCGGGCCGATGCCCAGGAAGATGTAGGAGATCGCCAGGTAGACGAAGTAGATGATCAGGAACCGCTTGAGCCAGCGGCCTCTGCGCCGCCAGGTCTCGTCCTCGCCGGAAAAACGGCTTCTCTGCGGTGCCAGCTGAGTCTGGGACATGCTCCCTCTCGCCCTAGGGGTGGTCACGAGTGTACGCCTCGGATCGCCTAACGACGGGTAGGCTCGCGGCGTGATCCAGCGCCAGCCCATCCTGACCGAGAGGCTCCTCCTGGAGCCCGTGACCCCCGAGCACGTGCCGGCCATTTGGGCCGCCACGGAGGCCTCGCTGCCGGAGCTCCGCACGTGGATGACGTGGGCCAAGCAGGCGAGCGAGGCGAACAGCAAGGAGTTCGCGGAGCGAGCCGCGGACGACTGGGAGGCCGGCCGCGACTACGTGTTCGCGATCATGAAGGAGGGCGAGTACCTGGGCGGCGTCGGCCTTCACAGCTACCGGTTGGATGGGCTCGGCGAGCTCGGCTACTGGATCCGGACCGATCGAGCGGGCCAGGGCTACACGACCGAGGCGGGGGAGGCCCTGGTGGCGTTCGCGTTCGACGTGGTCAAGCTGTATCGCCTCGAGCTTCGGACGGGCGTCGAGAACCACGCGAGCCAGCGCGTGGCGGAGAAGCTCGGCTTCAGGAAGGAAGGGACCCTGCGGCAGGGCGCTCCGCTAGGTACGGAGGGAGGCTACGATTGCTACATCTACGGCCTCCTTGCTGAGGACCGGGACGGTTCGGCCTGATAGCCTCCCCGGCGTGACCGACGACCTTCGCGCAGCTACCGAAGCAGCCTGGCCGCGCGTCCGCGAGGACCTCGAGAGGCTCGTCCGCATCCCCTCGGTGTCCTTCGAGGGCTTCGACCCCGCGCCGGTGCGTGTCTCGGCCGAGGCGACCGCGGAGATCCTCGAGGCTTCAGGGTTGGGAGGGATTCGGTTCCTCGAGATCGAAGGTGCTCACCCCGCGGTCTTCGGCGAGATCCCCGGCCCCGAGGGGACCCCGACGGTGCTCCTGTACGCGCACCACGACGTCCAGCCGCCGGGTGAGGAAGCGGAGTGGGTATCCCCGCCTTTCGAGCCGGCGGAGCGTGAAGGCCGGCTGTTCGGAAGGGGGTCCTGCGACGACAAGGCCGGCGTGGTGCTTCATCAATCGACCCTCCTCGCGCACGGCGGCAGGCCACCCGTGGGCGTGAAGGTGTTCATCGAGGGGGAGGAGGAGGTCGGGTCGCCCAACCTCGAGGCCTTCCTCGAGCGGTACGGAGACGACCTCCGCAGCGACGCGATAGTGCTCGCGGACGCGACGAACTGGCGCCCCGGCGTCCCCGGCCTGACCACCCGGCTGCGCGGACTCGTCGACTGCGTCATCGAGGTCCGCACGCTCGACCACGCCGTTCACAGCGGCATGTACGGGGGTCCCTTTCCCGACGCACTCACCGTCCTGTCTCGCGTTCTGGCAACTCTTCACGACGACAAGGGCAACGCCGCGATCGAAGGCCTGACCGCGTCACCCACGGATGCGCTCGATCTCACCGAGGACGACATCCGCGAGCAGACAGGCGCCGTCGACGGCCTTCGGACGATCGGCGAGGGCGCGCTGACCGAGCGCCTCTGGACGCGGCCGTCGATCTCGGTGCTGGGTATCGACGCGCCCAGGACCAGCGAAGCCGGCAACATCCTGGTGCCCGTCGCCCGCGCGAAGGTGAGCCTTCGCATCGCGCCGGGCGACGATCCCGACAAGGCCATGGAGGCGCTCGTAAGTCACCTCGAGTCGAACGTGCCGTGGGGCGCGCAGGCTCGCGTGGAGCGAGGAGCCGGTGCGTGGCCGATCCACGTGGAGGCCACCGGCCCGGTCTTCGATGCCGCGCGCCGCGCCTTCCGCGACGCGTGGGGAACCGAATCCGTGGACATAGGGGCCGGTGGAACGATCCCGTTCGTCAAGGCGTTCCGCGACGCCTACCCGCAAGCAGCGATCCTTCTCACGGGCGTCGAGGATCCCGACGGCCGCGCGCACAGCGCGAACGAGAGCCTCCTGCTCGACGACTTCAGCAAGGTCTGCCTCTCAGAGGCTTTGTTGCTCCAGTACCTCGCCGGCTAGTCGCCCCATCCGGGGGAGCGCAGGAACCCCCGACCGGCCGATAGGCCTGCCCTCCGATCCACGGTACAAACTCCCGGGCCGAGCCTCCCTCCGGCCACGGGAGGCCCGCTGCCGCAAGCTGTCGACCAGATAAGGCCGTACATCGAGCCGAAGCCCGCCGGAGGGGTTCGCCGGATGGCCCTCCTCTCCGACCGCGACTCCCTCCGGTGGCACTCGCTCGGGGAGCGACTCTCGGAGTCCGTCGAGCCTCTGCTGCATCCCGGAGTCCTGGCCAACAGGAGCCTGGCCGATGCCGTGGATCGCGGCCGTCTGCGTCCGAGCCTTCGACGAGCACGCCGGGCCGTCAGGGTGATGGCTGCCCGCTCGGAGGCCGTGATCCTCACCGACGTTCGATCCTTCTATCCCTCGGTGAGCCCATCAGTGGCCTTCCGAGCGCTCCAGAACATCGGCGTCGAACCGGACGCGGCCTCGGAGGTCGCCTCGATGCTCGACGGGTGGGGGAGCGAGGGCTACGAGGGCCTGCCGATAGGCCCGCCCGCCTCGGCGATCATGGCCAACGCGGTCCTCGCGCCGATGGACGCCGAGCTGACATCGATGCCGTTCCTCCGATGGGTGGACGACTATGCGGTCTCTCTGAACGACACCCGCCGGGTCCCGGAGGTCCTCGAGCGCTTCGACGCCACCCTCGACCGCTCGGGCCTGGGCCGGGCGGTACCCAAGACCCGCGTCCTGGGCCGGGGAGACGCTTTCGGCTGGTTGGGAACATACGGTCGCGCCGACCCGTCAGAATGATGCGATGGCTCTCCGGGCGGCTTCGCTATTGCTTGGCTTGCTCCTGGCTGCCTGCGGCCAGCAGGCCGAGCCCGGCGGCCTGACCGGCGAGCCGGCCGAGGGCGGCCCGCTCACAATCCAGCTTCGGTCCGGCGAGGAGGAGCCCACTGCCGTGCTCTCTTACGGGGGTGCGGAGCAGGCCGGCAGCCTCGGGACCCACTGCTGGGCCACCCAGTGCGTGGATTTCGTGGCTCCGCCCACACCCCAGGCTTTCACGCCGGTTCCGGCAAACGCTGAGATCGAGTTCGGAGGGGACGGCACCGCCGAGTCCCTCTCGGTCGGACGACCCACGGAAGATCCTCTCGCTCCTCCTGCGGATCTACAGGAGGTAAGGATCCGCAATGGCCGCGCACAACTCGAGCTCGAGCCCGGCCGTTACGTCCTGGTCCTCTTCGGGCTATGGGAAGACGGCGACGCGATCTTCACGTTCGGCGTCGAGGCCGCTTAGGGAACTATCTTGCTGATCGGCATCTCGAGGATGTCGGTCGCGCCGCTGGACTTGAGAAGAGGAAGCAGCGTGTTGACCGCGCTCTTCTCGACGACCGTCTCCACGGCGTAGGCGCCCGAGTCGGCGAGCGGCGAGATCGTCGGCGCCTTCATGGAAGGAAGCACCTCGATAACTTCCTTCAGACGCTCCTCGGACACGTTCAGCTTTATCAGGACACGGCCTCGAGCCGACATCGCGCCGAGGATCAGGGTCCGCAGGTCATCCATCTCGGCGCGCTTGGTGTCATCGGCTGCCGATTCCCTGTTCGCGATGAGCAGGACCTCGGACTCCATGAGCGTCTCGATGATCTTCATCCCGTGCGCTCGCAGGGTTCCGCCGGTCTCGGAGACGTCGACGATCGCGTCGACGATGTCGGGCACCTTGGCCTCGGTCGCCCCGAACGATTCGAACACTTTCACGTCGACGCCGAGCTCCTCGAAGTAGCCCCGGGTGAGGTTCGGGTACTCGGTCGACACACGGGTGCCCTGCGGCAGATCGGCGGCTCGGTCGGCGGGGGAGTCGATGGGCACCGCCAGAACGATCTTCACGGGATGGCCGGGCCCGCCCTTCGCGTAGGGAAGCTCGGCGAGCGTCTCGACGTTCGAGCCCGTCTCCTGGACCCAGTCGTGGCCCGTGATGCCGAGATCGAAGAAGCCCTCCTCGACGTAGCGGGGGATCTCCTGCGGCCGCAGCAGCGAGACGCGCTCGATGCGATCGTCGTCGACCGTTCCGTGGTAGTCGCGCGGGGACCCCCGACGAACGTACAGGTCCGCGGCTTCGAGCAGGCGGAGGGTCTGCTCTTCGAGCGAACCCTTGGGGATGA
>JBOGVX010000069.1:0-8068 GCA_050693165.1 Actinomycetota bacterium
CCTTTGTTACATACAGTCCAAGGATTCGATCGTCGGAGAAGATGTAGCCCGGCACCTTCGCGTACTGCTTAGCCGACCATGTGTTCGCGCCGTCCGGGACCATGTAACCGGTCTCCACCAGGTTGGCGCCGAACCGACCCCAGGAAAGCGCTGGAAGAGGGCGCGGAGTGTTGCCATCGTACAGGGCCGAGAAGTCGAACACCCGGGTGCCCAGGCTGTACCAGCCGATGGTGAGCGACTTGTTGTCTGGGTTGAGCTCCATGACGTGCGATGTGCAGCCCTCGGGCACGCCGCCCGGAGCAACCTCATCGATGTGTCTAGTAGTGACCGGCCCCCCGCCCGCCTGCGCGGCACCTAAGAAGATCGGGGTCGCTTCGCTACGAATGTCGTACACATAGAGAGCACCTCCCGGGCATGGGTAGCGGCCGCCGCCGCCGCCCTCGTCGCCGAGGAACAGGAAAGCCTTATCCGGCGTCACCAGGGTGTCGTGGCCGATGGACCCCCCGGGCGGCACGATCGTGCTGATGATCGAGGGGTTCTTCGGGTCCTCAGTGTTCACGATGTGGAACGCGGAGATACCCGCAAGGTAGGCACGCTTGCCGTCAGGGCTGAACCGGATGTCGTGCGGCCCGTTGACCGGGATCATGAAGTCTCGCACCTTCACCGGGTTGGCCGGGTTGCTGATGTCGAAGATCGGGATCCGGCTGTCGGTGCCGTTCGTCGGCGCGAGCTCTGAAGTTGAGATGTAGAGGTAGTCGCCACTGGGGTGAATCGTGTTGTTGTGGGAGCCCAGCGACTCGACGGCTCGCCCCACCACGCGCGGGTTGTAGACGTCGCTCAGGTCAACGAGTGCCGATCCGTTGCTGAGCGTTTGACCGGTAACGGTTCGGCAGGTTCCACCACCCTGCTTGGCGATGGCCGCCACCATGCCGTCCTTAGTCACCTGAACGTCCCCCTGGCTGACAGAGCAGTTCGGTATGGAGGTGACCACGTATGGCTGCTCGGGACTGGTGATGTCTACGATCTCCGCGGGCTTCTCCTGGTTGCCCACCATCGCAAAGTGCCGCTCGAGGGGCTCAGGAGGCGTGATCGTGTTGAGGTTGGAGTCCAGGTAAGAGGACAGGGTCCTGCTGAAGAACTCGAGGTCGGTGCCTCCGCCTCCAGGGATCTGGGCCACGAGCTGGAGGTTCGCGCTGTGCCTGGGCGCGGCGGCGGTCGTGCCCCCCGCGGCAGTCGGTACGAGCAGAAGGCCTGCTGCCAAGATCCCTATGAGCTTGCGGTTCATCCGTTCCTTCCTTCCGTGAGTGGCCCGATGACTCCCGGCAGGCCTATACGACATATTCAGCAGGCCGTGGCGCCATCCTTTGTGCCGATGCACAACCGCCCGGGGTGACTCAGGCCGAGTAGGCGAGGGTCAGGGGGTCGGAGTGGTTCAGAGAGAAGAGCTCCTGGGGGTCCTTCCAGCCGGCGCGGCCCACCACGTAAAGGGCGCCTCCACCGAGCTCCAGGGCAGAGCCAACGTCCGTGTACTGATCGCCGTCGTACCGGGCCACCCACTGCTGAGCCCCCGCGGCGTTGTAGGCAACCGTCGCGACATCGTCGAACGCGTAGCCTTTCGTATCGGAGTCTCCTTGCATCCAGAGACCGAACCCCGAGCTGTTGCCGGTCACGTAGACCGTGGCGCCTGCAGGGCTGACGAGCACATCAGAGGCCTGATCCAGCCTGTGTGTTGGCCCGTCGTAGATCGCGGTCCATCGCGCGGCTCCGTCCGAGACCCGGTAGGCGATCGTCGTGTAATCGGTACCGTTCGGAAAGGCACGAGCGCCGCCCGTCACGTAAACGGTCTGGCCGTCGGGGGCGAACGCGGCCGCGAAGGCTTCATCGTCGTTTCCTGTGAGATGGAAGTTCGGGGATCCCCCTATGGGACGGATGTCCCCGGGCACCGGCGACGGAGGAGCGGTGCCCGCGTGTCGAGTTGCCCAAAGCGCCTCCCCAGTCTCTGAGTCGTAGGCGACAGTCGCCCATCGAAAGGATCCCGGAGCCTCCTCGCTCCCTCCGGTAACGACCACCGCATCGCCGTCAGGGCTTACGGCAAGAGCGTTCGGCTCGTCCGCCAGGTTGCCGCCCAGTCCCTCGTAGCGCGAGACCCACAGCTCTTCGCCCGTAGCGGCGTCGTAGGCCACCGTGGCGTAGTCGTGCCATGTGCCGACCCCCGCGCTCTCACCCGTGATGAAGACGCGCCGCCCGTCGGGGCTGACCCCGAAGCCGCGCGGGACCTCCCAGGCCGCACCCGGCCCGTCGTACATCGCTTTCCACAACACGTCCCCGCTCTCGGGATCGATGGCCAGCGTCAGCAGGTCCTTGCTCGTACCGTCGTTCACGAGCGGTGCCGGGCCCGAGAACCCGCCCACGAACAACATGTCCCGGTGCTGGGCCCCGACAGGGACGCTCGCTTCGACCATGCCGCCGTCAGCAGTGTCGTCACGGCCCGTCGGCATGTCGTAGGTCTTCTCCCATAGGACATCGCCGGTCTCGGGGCGCACGCAGGTCACCAGGATGTCGTAGCCGGAGGGAACTCCCGGAACCGGTCCCGCACCCGGTGCGACGCCGGCAGAAAGGCACAGGCGGCTCCCATCCTCGCTGAGGGTCAGGTCGTTGGCCGCGTCGTAGTCATTGGCTTCCCCATCTCGCGACAGACGCCACAGCTCTGATCCAGTCGTGGCGTCGTACGCAAAGAGGAACGCGTCTCCGTTGCCTCCCTGCGGACCCACGGCCGTGGCGGCGACGTACACACGGCTTCGTGGAGGGTCGGCGAGCACGTCCTCGGCTTCGCCGCGAGAGGCCCGTGCGGCCCATACCTCGCAACGGTCGGATAGGCCTTCGGCCTGCATGCACGGCAGGGGCACCACCGCGGCCACCGAAGTGACCGGGGTCACCGCGGCTAAGAGCGAAAAGCCCAGTGCGAGACGTGCGGCGGCGGGCATGGCTGCTCACCAACTTCGCCGCGACCGGCCGCATTCCTGCTCGAGAGGGCGCCCGGGGTCAGCCGACCACCGTGTAGCTGGCAAGGTTCTCGGGCTCGATGTTGAAGATCAGCCCTCCGGGAACTTCTTGAGCGTCGTACACGAACATCGCGGACTCGGTAGCCAGACCGGTCCCCTGCACCTGGAATCTGACCTGGTGCTCCTTCCCTTTCCCGTGCAGGCCGGCATCCTTGAGCGCTGCGTAGAGGTCCACAAGAGCGAAGTCGAGCCGATGCACCTGCCCTGAGGCAGACCTCTTGACCTCGGCTCCGCTGATCTCAAGTATCGGCTCGTTGTCGACCACCAAGCGCGTGTTGACGGCAAACGTGGGGAGCTCTTGAGCATCCTCTGCGGGATTGAACAGGAACATCGTGACCGCGAGATTGTCGATGTCGCCGGTGAAGGCTCCGTCGAACGTTGCCGTCAAGGCAGGGTCGAACGGCGTGCCGTTCTGGTGCGTAACACTGCTGCCGAGGTAACCACCGCCGCCGCCCGCGATCACAGAGGCCGTCGGCCTAGTGGTGTTGAAGGTCGGAAACCCTTCGTGTCCGGTGAAAGACGTGTTTCCCAGCTTTCGTGCGTTCGCATGGAACCACGCGTCCTGGCGGCAGACCTCGACGTCATCTGTTGGGTCAGTGGGAGTGTTGGCGCCTCGGATCAGGCGGCAGGAAGGCTCCTGAGCGCCGACTGATGGGACGAAGGTAAGGACGAGAGCAGCAGCTGCGAGGGTGCGGAGGAGAGGGGCCATTCTGAACCTCCCTGGGCGGTAGGGATCCTCAACCCTTAGGGGTTCGACGCGGAGCCGTGGGAGTCCTGCCTTATGTATGGTTTATGTATGGGGGAGCCATCAGGGCTCCCCCATAGGCTTATTCCTCCTCGGAGGAGTCCCCGCCGACCGCGAGGAGCGCTTCGCGAGCCTCCTCCTCGGTCATCTGACCGCCGCCGTCGCCGCCGCCGGCAGCCTCCTCCTCGGCCATCTCCGCCATCTCGCGCTGGCGAGCGAGCCAGTAGTCGGGGATGGCCTCGGGCCTGATCTTCGCCCGAACGTTGCGGTACCGCGCCAAGCCGCTTCCGGCCGGGATGAGCTTGCCGATGATGACGTTCTCCTTGAGGCCGAGCAGCGGATCCGACTTGGCGCTGATGGCAGCGTCGGTCAGCACGCGAGTCGTCTCCTGGAACGAGGCCGCCGACAGCCACGAGTCGGTCGCCAGCGAGGCCTTCGTGATCCCCATGAGGATCGGCCTTGCCGAGGCGGGCTCGCCGCCCTTCTCCACCACGTCCGCGTTGGTGTCCTCGAACCTGCGGCGGTCCACCAGCTCGCCTGGCAGGAACTCCGTCTCGCCCGGCTCGAGGATCGTGACCTTGCGGAGCATCTGGCGAACGATCAGCTCGATGTGCTTGTCGTGGATCGTCACGCCCTGGCTGCGGTAGACCTGCTGGACCTCCTCGACCAGGTGCATCTGAACGGCCTGGACACCCTCGACGCGCAGCTTGTCGTGCGGGTCCACCGATCCCTCGGTGAGCTGCTGGCCGACCTGGACCTCGTCCTTGTTGCCGACCGCCAGCCGCGCGCGCAGCGAGACCTGGTACTGAACCTGCTCGCCGTCGTCGGCGGTCACCGTGATCGCCCGGACCTTCTTCTCGTCGTCGTCCTCGATCAGCACCTTGCCGGAGAGCTCGGTGATCTCCGCGCGACCCTTGGGCCGGCGCGCCTCGAACAGCTCGACCACTCGAGGCAGACCGTGCGTGATGTCCTCGCCTGCGACACCACCGGTGTGGAACGTACGCATCGTGAGCTGAGTGCCCGGCTCACCGATCGACTGCGCGGCGATGATCCCGACCGCTTCGCCGATGTCGACGAGCCGACCCGAGGCGAGGCTGCGTCCGTAGCAGAGCTGACACACACCCACCAGCGCCTCGCACGTGAGGACGCTCCTGACGTAGACCTCCTCGGCTCCCGAATCGAGCAGGGCCGCGAGAATCTCGTCGTCAACCTCGGCTCCGGCCGAGGCGACCTTCTTCCTCTCGACACGGACGTCCTCGGACAGGACCCTGCCCTGCAGGTGGGTCTCGACGAACGGAGCTTTGGACCGGCTGCCGTCCGCCCTCACGAGTGTGACCGGAACCATGACTCCCTTGTCCGTACTGCAGTCCTCCTCGCGGACGATGACCTCCTGCGCCACGTCCACGAGCCGGCGGGTCAGGTAACCCGAGTCCGCCGTCCGCAGCGCGGTGTCGGCGAGACCCTTCCTGGCGCCGTGGGTAGAGATGAAGTACTCGAGGACCGTCAGGCCCTCACGGAAGTTCGCCTTGATCGGGCGCGGGATGATCTCGCCCTTCGGGTTGGCCACGAGGCCACGCATACCCGCGATCTGGCGGATCTGCATGATGTTTCCTCGAGCGCCGGAGTTGGCCATCATGTAGATGGGGTTGGTCGGAGTGAACTCCTCCTCCATCGCGTCCTTGACCTTCTCGGTGGCCTCGGTCCAGATCTCGATGAGCTCCTGACGTCGCTCGTCGCCGGTGATGATCCCGCGAGTGAACTGCGCCTCGACCTTCTGTGCGCGCTTCTCGTGCTCGTCGAGGATCTTCGCCTTCTTCGCGGGAGTGGTGACGTCGGAGACGCCGATCGTCACGCCGGCTCGCGTCGAGTAGTGGAACCCGAGCGACTTCAGCGCATCGAGCAGCCCCGCCACCTGGGCACGTGGGTACGTGTGGACGCACTCGTCGACGGTCGCCTGGAGCTCGCCCTTCAGCACCTGATGGTTGACGAACGGGTAGTCGGCGGGGAAGGCCTCGTTGAACATAACGCGCCCGATGGTCGTGGTGAGGAGCGTGCTGTCACCACCCTCCGGGGTGTCCTCCTCCGAGAGAGCCTTGCCGGGCATCCTGATCCTGATCCATTCCTGAAGACCGATCGCCTTCGAGTCGAGGGCCATCATGCCTTCGTCGGCGGACGAGAATCGCTTCAGGCCCTTGACGTCCTCCGGCTTGTCGACCGCGAGCGTCAGGTAGTAGATCCCCAGGATCATGTCCTGCGTCGGCGCGGCGATCGTGCGGCCGTGCGCCGGCGACAGGATGTTGTTCGCCGACAGCATCAGGACCCGGGCCTCGGCCTGAGCCTCCGCCGACAGCGGCAGGTGAACGGCCATCTGGTCGCCGTCGAAGTCGGCGTTGAACGCGGGGCAGACCAGCGGATGGATCTGGATGGCCTTGCCCTCGACCAGCACCGGCTCGAAGGCCTGGATGCCGAGCCTGTGGAGCGTGGGGGCGCGGTTGAGCATCACGGGGTGGTCCTTGATGACCTCCTCGAGCACGTCCCACACCTGCGGACGCGCGCGCTCGACCATCCGTTTCGCGCTCTTGATGTTCTGCGCGAGATCCAGGTCGACCAGACGCTTCATCACGAAAGGCTTGAACAGCTCCAGCGCCATCTGCTTGGGCAGTCCGCACTGGTGCAGCTTCAGCTCGGGGCCGACCACGATGACCGAACGACCCGAGTAGTCGACGCGCTTGCCGAGCAGGTTCTGGCGGAACCGGCCTTGCTTGCCCTTGAGCATGTCGGACAGCGACTTCAGCGGCCGGTTGCCCGGCCCTGTGACCGGACGGCCACGACGACCGTTGTCGAACAGCGCGTCCACTGCCTCCTGGAGCATGCGCTTCTCGTTGTTGACGATGATCTCGGGAGCCTGGAGGTCGAGCAGCCTCTTCAGGCGGTTGTTCCTGTTGATCACCCGGCGGTAGAGGTCGTTCAGGTCGCTGGTCGCGAACCGTCCACCGTCGAGCTGCACCATCGGGCGCAGGTCCGGCGGGATGACCGGGATCGCGTCGAGCACCATGCCGAGAGGTGAGTTCTTTGTCCCCATGAAGTTCGAGACAACCTTCAGACGCTTGATCGCCTTCTGGCGGCGCGTGCCCTTGGCGGTGTCGATCGTCTCGCGCAGGTTGGTGGACTCTCCCTCGAGGTCGACGTCGCCGAGGAGCCGCTTGATGGCTTCCGCGCCCATGCCACCCTCGAAGAAGTCACCGAAGCGCTCCCGCAGCGTCCGGTAGACGATGTCGTCTGCAACGAGCTGCTTCACCTTCAGGCTCGTGAACGCGCTCAGGACCTCGTCCAGATGGTCGATCTCGACCTTCGACGCCTCCGACATCTTGTCGATCTCGCGCTGGGCCTCCCGGCGAGCGGCCGTGAGCTGGGCGCTCTTGGCGCCCTCGGACTCGAGCTCCTTCAGCCGCTTCTCGAGGTCGTTCAGGCGGTCGGCGACCTGCTTGTCGCGACGCGCCTCGATCTCGGCCTTGTCGTTGGCGAACTCCTTCTCAATCCCCGGCATCTCTTTGTGGCGGCGCTCCTCGTCGATCCTGGTGATGATGTAGGCCGCGAAGTAGATGACCTTCTCGAGGTCCTTCGGGGCGAGGTCGAGCAGGTATCCCAGACGCGAGGGAACGCCCTTGAAGTACCAGATGTGCGTGACCGGAGCGGCGAGCTCGATGTGGCCCATGCGCTCGCGGCGAACCTTGGAGCGGGTGATCTCTACACCGCAGCGCTCGCAGATGATGCCCTTGAAACGGACGCGCTTGTACTTCCCGCAGTGGCACTCCCAGTCGCGGGTGGGCCCGAAGATGCGCTCGCAGAAGAGCCCATCCTTCTCGGGCTTCAGCGTGCGGTAGTTGATGGTCTCGGGCTTCTTGACCTCGCCGTTCGACCACGCCCTGATCTGGTCGCCGGTCGCAAGGCCGATCCTCAGCTCATCGAAATAGTTCACATCCAGCAAGCTCGTCGCCCCTCTCTCACTTCGCTCGCCCGCACTTCACTCAATTTGCTTAGTCGAACTCCGCCCCGGCCGGCTCGCGCCTCGAAAGGTCGATGCCCAGCTCCTCGGCCGTGCGGAAGATGTCCTCGTCGAGCTCCCGCATCTCGATCTGCTCCCCGGCCACCGACAGCACCTCGACGTTGAGGCACAGCGCCTGCATCTCCTTGATGAGCACCTTGAAGCTCTCCGGGATGCCGGGCTCGGGGATGTTCTCGCCCTTGACGATGGCCTCGT
>JBOGVX010000070.1:0-2477 GCA_050693165.1 Actinomycetota bacterium
CGACGGAACAGTTCGTCCCAGTAGGTGTCGGGATGCTTCTTCTTCGTCTGTGCCAGACCAACGACTCTCTCGACGTCTTGGGCCAGCACCCTTGGCACCAATGCCCCAGCAAGCACGAGGTGCCCGACGGGCTCACTCTTTCCTGTCTCGTCGAGGCCAATGAGGAGCTCGCGGTCGGTGGCGAGGAACCTCGGTGCGGTTCCCCCGTCGATGAACCCCCATACCCGAGAAACACCCGGATCCTCAGACGGTGACGCCGTCGAGTACAGAGTTCCCGTCGTGAAGTAGGTGAACGTTGTGTCGCGGAATCTGACTCGCCACACTTCGGCGGGTCCGGCTGCGTCTCCCACGGCGAGACCGCCCTCGACAACGAGGTGCTCTCGTACCTTCGTTGCAAGACCCTCGGGCACGTTTACCCACTTTCGGCCTCCACTTGTCACGGCAGCGAATTGCCGGGAGTTGGGGGGCTGAGATCAATCCGTGCTTCGCGGAGAAGAGCCTCGATGCGTCCCGGTGGCAGCCGACTCGTCAGATACGCCAACAGATCTTCCTGGCGGGGTTGGCCGAAGACCATCCGGTATACGGCGAGCGACCTTCGGAGGGCCTCCAGCCGTTGCCGATCACGGCTGAGCGGGAGGAACGGTACATGGCGTTCGATCCTCGCGCCGCCGGCAGGAGCGTAAACCCAGAAGGGGAAGATGTCGGTGCTCTCCTGGGGGCGTGACTCATAAGCCGCATCGAAGAGACCTTCCCAAGGGTCAGCTCTGTCCGGAGAGAAGACAGCATGACGGAAGGCGCTCGCCACGTTCTTTCGGACCGCATGGCCCTTGTACCGGTGTACTCGGCCTTCGCGCTGCTCGAGGTCAACTGGGTTCGACGGTAGGTTCCAGTGCATCACAGCATGGCAGTACTGATGGAAATCCAGCCCCTCTTGACCCACCGAAGTCGTCGCAAGGACGAACGGCCAGAACGGTGAGTTGAACGCCTCACGGACCTGCTCGGGCCTCGTGGCAGCGCCTCCCGCGTCCCCTTCCTCTGACTGGAACCTGAGTGCGAACCGCCCGCGCATCCCTCGTTGCTCGAAGCGAACCCGCGCAGACGAAGCGCGGAGCTCGTCGACTCGCAGAGTTGGCGTCCGCAACGAAAGGGCGCGCACCATCGCAGAGGCGACCTCGCGCGCGACCTCTTCCCGCGGCCGTGTTTGCAGCCCCAGAGCTTCACGAAGGATGTGGGCGTACTCGTCGAGCGTGGCCTGCAGGTTGCCATCAACAGCATGCTCGAGGACACGGCGCCAGTACGGCTCACTCCGATTCGCGCCACGGATGAGGGCCATCACCTCGGGAAGGTTGAACAGGCTGCGGAACGACCACCCGACGCTCGCAGCCGCGTTCCGGGCCCAAAGCTCACCTGCCACCCCGAGACCACCAGACACTCGACAAAGCGCTCGCAACGCTGAGATGGCTGGGCCGGCAACTGCCACTTCCGCTAGTACGCGCCCCAGGTCGGCCGGGGGCCTCCCGAGCATCGCCCGTTCGGAGGTCAGCTTCTGTGCCTCGAGGACATGGTCGGTCCAGCGGGATTCCTCCTCTTCATCGGGCCGCTCCCCCGTCCACACGGCGGCGAGTCCCCGCTGATTGAGCCACGCGAGCGTTCCCGACCGATCTGCCCGGAGATCGAGCAGAATCGGCGCCGCCCAGTACCAGGACTCGTCCTCGGGCCCGCTCTCTGGCGCGTCCGCCAGGATTGGGCGGAGTTCCAAGTCGATGGCCGCCTCTGCTCGACCGAGCGAGTCCTCCTTCGATACCAATGGGTCTTCTGGCCCCGACAGCCCCAGGGGGTCCGCGATCCTGGCTAGTGTCGAACTCGGATACAGCAGCCCGAGCACCGGCATCCCGGTAAGCCGCCCGTCCGTTCTGCTGAACATCAGCAGTGGCCGGCGTCGTGCCCGAGACTCCGGAGTGTTCTCGGGCGATGCCTCGAGCGACCGAATCATGCGGCGCTCCGACTCGTAAGAGAGGAGGCAGGTCAACATCTTGGGGACGACCACCCAGGATCCGAACACGAGCCGTTTGGTAAATCCCTGGAGGACTGGGTCTGCATACGCTCCACCCGGGTCGTAGTACGGGATCGAGGGCGGGATCCAAAGCAGCCGCCAAGCGCCCCGGTCGATTGTTTCTGCCAGCAGGGCTCGAAGACGCGGGTTGGCCGGGTCAAGATCCTCGTATCGCTCGATGCGATCCCAAGGGAGCCCCAGTCCCCGTCCCCTGCTCAAGAGCTGTTGGCCTTCTTTCGACCAGTCGGGGTCGTCGAGCCACCGCCTGAGATCCCCCTTGAACTTGTACGTCTCCATGAAGCTCAGCAAGTAAGGGGACGCCTTCCAGTACTCGGTGGCATCCGGGTGTTCTAGCCAGGTCGCCAACCGCTGCACGTCCACGTAGGTCCGCAAGTCCCGGGCCTCCAGGCGCGACTCTCCATCG
>JBOGVX010000071.1:0-6752 GCA_050693165.1 Actinomycetota bacterium
TCCCAGACCCCTGGATAGCACAAGACGCCCGACCGGAGGCGGCCAGGCGCCGAGCTACCCGAGCGTGCGCACCACCATGCTCAAAGGTATCACCCGTGAGGAGGAGCTTTCAACGGAATAGTTCATCCAAAGGCGTACGAACCCGATAATCAGAACGTCCATGGATACGGCAGTCGAGACCACCCAGAGCGGCCGCAGGCCAGGCTGGATCCTTCGCTCGATCGGGAAGATCCTCCTCACGGCCGCGGCCATCATGGGTGCCTACATCATCTGGCTCCTGTGGGGCACCGGGATCGTCCACGGCAGGCAGCAGGACCAGCTCCGGGACGACGTCCGGGTCAGGATCGAGGAGGCCGCTGCGGCCCCCGACGTCCAGCAGGCCCCCGCGCTCCCCGGCCAGGCCTACGCGGTCCTCGAGATACCCGACCTGGACCTGAGCGAGGTCGTGGTCGAAGGCATAACCACGGAGGCCCTGCAGAAGGGCCCCGGCCACTACCCCAGGAGCGCGGATCCCTGGGACCCGGAAGGCCGGGTGGCGATCGCCGGCCACCGCACGACGTATGGCGCGCCGTTCTGGGACCTCGATAAGCTGCAGGCCGGTGACGAGATCCGGATGGTCACCGAGAAGGGGATCTTCGACTACGTCGTGTCGAAGACGAGGATCGTCGCGCCCACCGCGACCGAGGTAACCATACCGAGCTCGCACCCGACGCTGATCCTGACGACCTGCAACCCTCGCTTCTCCGCGGCGGAGCGTCTGATCGTCTTCGCCGACCTCGTAACACCCGCCGTTTAGGCGCTCGCCATCCGCGTAATCTGTTGGCCCGTGGACCAGGCTGACGGCGTACGGCTGCGCGACATACACGGCCGCAGGAGCACCCAGGAGATGGGCAGATCCGTCTTCGCTGCCGCGGCACGAGCGGCCGATGCGCAGCTCGCGGACGAGATCGAGCGCGAGAGGGACTGGCGCAAGAAGTATCTCGGCCCTGTTCGCCGATTGGTCGAGGCCGGAGCCCGGTCGCGAGCTGCGGCGCTCGGCATAGCTCGGGCAGGCCTTGCGGAGCTGCACGACCGCCTCGAGTTCACTCGAGACGGGCAGGCGATGCCGCTACCGGCCGGCACCGAGATGTCGGTCGACCCGGTGCTGGGAACCGAGACGGTTCTCGGGGAGGGCCGGGGGATGCGAGAGCTGGCCATCCCCTACCGGGGGGATCTGCTGACGGGAGACTCACTCCGGCGACAGATAGATGCGTGGGTCGAGGGCGGGATCATCGAGCCCTCGTGCCGCGAGGCGGTAGAGAAAGTCGTCGCCAACCCGGACTGGCTCGACCTGTCCGACCGGCGGTTCGCGATCCTCGGGGGCGCCTCCGAGATGGGAGCAATGGAGGCACTGAGCAGCTGGGGCGCGGACATCGCTGCGATCGATCTGCCCGCCCCGCACCTGTGGGAGCGGATCCTCGAGACAGCTCGGGCCGGGCGAGGCCGGCTGCAGGTGCCGACGCGACCGGTCGGCCCGCGCGAGCTGACGGAGCGCGCAGGCGCGGATCTGCTCACCGACCTACCGGAGATCGGAAACTGGCTTCGAACTCTCGACGCTCCGTTCACGATCGTCGACGACATCTATGCCGACGGCTCGAGGTTCGTCCTCGTCGCCGCGGCCACGGACGCGCTCGCCGGCACCCTCGCGAGACGAGATGGCGTAACGCTCGCCTACCTCGCGACCCCGACAGACGTGTTCGCGGTTCCCGAGGAGATCGCGCTCGAGACCAGGTCGATGCGTCGGGGCGGCCGGACGATGCGAGCCCTCAGCGCCGGGGCGCTATACAAGCCGAGCTACGGCGAGCTCTTCAGCGGCGAGGACGGCAAGCGATGGGGAATCGTGGACTGCCTGGTGGGGCAACAAGGTGCGAACTATGCGCTGGCCAAGACCCTTCAGCGCTGGCGAGCCGTGACGGCAAGGGAGGACGGGACTCTCGTTTCCGCCAACGTGGCTCCCGCGACCCGCACGAAGTCGGTGACGAAGAACAAGGCACTTGCCGCCGCGTATCGAGGAGCGGGCGCCTACGGCCTCGAGATATTCGAGCCGGAGACGAGTCGTTGGCTAATGGCCGCTCTGCTCGTCCACGATCTGCGCAACGAGGGGACCTCGCCTGTTGGCCACCCCTTCGACCTGTATGCGGAGGGCGCCGCCCACGGCGGGATCTGGCGCCTGGGCTTCGAGCCGCGCTCGATCCTTCCCCTTGCGGTCGCTCGAGGGATCTTCCGGCGCTGAACCGGCGCATCCATGTCAGACCCCCCTCCTATACTTCTGTCATGGCCGTCGCCTGGACCGCTGTGGGAGTCCTCGGAGCGTTCTCCCTCGGCGTGCTGGCTCTCATGGTGTCCATACTCGGCCGCTTCGACGCCGTCAACGCCAGGATCGACGCCATATCCATACGAATGGATCAGTCAGACGCCGAACATAGGGCCGAGATCCGAGCGCTCGGGGACCGGATCGAGCGGCGCATCGACGAACACGAGACCCGTCGCCACGCCGGCTAAGCGGCCCTAGGCTCGGATGTAACCGAGCTCCTCGAGCTTGCTCACCACGGCCGCGGCGCTCTCCTTCGGGGATTCCTGCTCGGTGTCGATCACGAGCTCGGGGTTCTCCGGGGCCTCGTAGGGATCGTCGACGCCGGTGAAGCCCTTGATCTCGCCCTTCAGCGCCTTCTCGTACAGACCCTTCGTGTCGCGGCGCGTGGCCTCCTCGACGGAAACCTTGACGAACACCTCGCAGAAGCGAGGGATCTCCTTGCGCACGTGGTCCCGGATCTCCCTGTAAGGCGAGATCGCGGAGACGAGCACGGCCGCCCCGTGATACGCGAGGCGCTCGGCGACCCAGCCGATCCGAAGGATGTTCGTGTCGCGGTCCTCCTTTGAGAACCCGAGGCCCTTGGACAGGTTGGTCCGCACGACGTCACCGTCGAGCAGCTCCCAGCGAACGGCGCGGCTCTCGAGCTCGGCCGCAACCAGCTCGGCGATCGTGGACTTGCCGGCTCCGGAGAGGCCGGTGAACCAAATGGTGAATCCAGTGTCCGAGCCCTCAGGCCCGAAGTGCTTGCTGGTCGTTACCCAGTGCGATGTGTCGGTCATCAGAGAATGCTCCTTCCCTGCACGCCCTCCGGCTCGGGAAGGCCATACAGCTTCATGAGTGTCGGTCCAACATCGATCAGATTCATGTCCTCTTTGTGTCCCTGCGGCTGGCCGGGGAAGTTCTTCAGCGCGAACACTCCGACCTTGTCGTGATTCGCGCCGTCCGGACCGGTGTCGTTCTCGTACGTGTAGATGTCGCCGCCCTCCATGTTGACGGCGCCGACCGAACGCCACTCAAGGTCGCCGAAGTACACCAGGAGGTCAGGCGCGATACCTCGCACATCCGTGTACGCGTCCTGAGGCTTGATGACTCGGTTGCCCAGAGACTCGCCTTCCGGGCCCTTTATCGCCTCGATCTTGGTCACGAGCTCGTCGCGAACCTTCTCGTAGTCGGACGGCTCGATGGTGCCCTGCGGCTCGCGTCCCTTCACGTTGAGGAAAAGCCGGCCGTAGTAGCCGCCGTCCCCCCAGGCCTTCGTCTTTGACCAGTCGATCGGCGCCTTGGCGATGGGCGTCGGCTCGTCCACCTTCTCTGAGAGCGCGAGGTATCCCTCGCGTATAAGCCAGTCGTTGAAGCAGATCCCGCCGGACATGGCTCTGGCTCCGTGGTCGGACATCAAGATCGTGACGGCATCATCGGGAAGGACCTCGATCAGCGAGCCGATCTCGCCGTCGAGCATCCGGTAGTAGTCCTCGAACGCGCTCTCGAACTTGTTCCCGGGCTCGTACTTCGGGTGCTTCGGGTCGCAGTAGTGCCAGAAGACATGGTGCAGCCTGTCGAGCCCCATCTCCACCATGTGGAAGTAGTCCCACGGCTTGTTCTTGACGAGTCGCCGGGCAAGCTGGAAGCGCTTCTTCGTCATCTCGTGGCACTGCTGCAGGACGAAGTCCACTCCCTGCTGACGGAAGTTCGGGATGTCGAAGATGTACTCGCCGACCTCCTCCTCGATCTCGCCTCTCAGGTCGTCGGGATACGTGAACTTCTCGGCGGAGGGCGGCGTCAGGAAGCATGACACGCGCCAGCCCTCGACCGGGCGGATGGGATAGGCGGGAGGCACGCCGATGAGCAGCGACTTCTTGCCGGCATCGCCGAGCAGGTCCCAGACGGCCGGCTCCTTCACCGATAGAGAGGTGGCTATCGAGAGGCCGTCGTAGGTGTTGTCCTTGCGGTTGCGGAACCCGTAGATGCCGAGCTGGCCGGGGGTCTTTCCGGTCATCGCGCACGCCCAGGCCGGGACGGTGATCGGCGGGGTGATGCTTCGGAGCTCGCCGTGCAGACTGCCGTCCAGCAGGTTCCGGACGTTCGGCATGACGCTCGCATAACGGTCGAACAGCAATGCGGGCGTGGCACAGTCCAGCCCGATCGTCGCGATCCTGAGTCCCGCGGTCATAAGGGTTTCCGGTCCTTTCAAGGAGTTGCGGGGCGTGATCCCCCGGCCAGGGCATTCTATCGGCTCGGTCGGGGCCTCCCCAAGCGTGGGAAGATGCGCGGCCGTGGCGCTGCTCAGGAAGGTCCTCTACGTGGATGCCCTGCTCAACGCCGCCCTGGCGGCGGGGCTGATCGTGCTTCCCAGGTTCCTCCTCGTCGACATGTTCGACCAGCCCGTTTACCCCGACTATGCCTTCGTTCGTGTCTTCGGCCTTGCCGCGCTGGCGCTGGCGCTGCTCCAGGTGCTGATCGCGCAGCGCGTCGAGGAGCTCTATTTCTGGTGCTGGACCTTCGTCCTCTTCGAGGGCGCCCGAGCGGCGATCCTGACGCTCCACGTGCTCTTCGGACTTCCGGACGGGGCGGGCGCGTTCATGTGGTGGCTGGGGGCCGGAGTCAGGTGGCTGGTCGCGTTCGGGCTCTTGCTCGGCATCGGTCGAGCGGCAGCCGAAGCACACCCTCGCTAGCACCCCGGCCGATTTGGCTCGCTTTGTCCTGTGTGTGACAATTCGCGGCGCCCGGCCCCGAGGGGGCCCAGATAGAAGGAGGGAGAATGAGCTCTGCTCGCAGCACGTGGATCAGAGGTGCCGTGAGCCTTGCGGTACTGGGGGTGCTGACTGCGGCGGTGCTGATATCGCCCGTCAGTGCCGCTTCGAATCTCACCAAGGCGAAGGTGATCAAGATCGGCGAGGCCCGGTGGGTAGGACTGGGCGACGCACGCTATGTCGAGAACACGGCCGCGCCGCCGACGGAGCTGGAAGCCGCCACGGTTGTGGTTCTCAGCTTGGCGCCATCCGGTCAATCGCTGACGCTCGACCGCCAGCAGACCGTGTTCGCCTCAGCGGTCGTCAGGGTTCGGAGCGTTGGCGCGGGAGCAAATGGGGCCACCTGCGACATAAACATCGCGGGTCAGGACGGCGCAAACAGCGGCGAGAACACGCCGGCCACGGCAAACTATGACCTCACCATCCCACTGCTGGAGAGTGCTGTTCTCGGTGCCGGGACCTACGACGTCACCGTGGAGTGCCTAGAGTCGAACCCCGACATGGTTTACCTGTCAGGTCAGCTCGCGGTCTGGGCCACCTAGACCACGACAGGAGGAGTCAGGAGGGGCCGGTTGATCCGGCCCCTCTCACTTTTGCGCCTACTTCTCGCAGTTGTCCCTGATGATGCCCTCGCCCTCGGGACAGTTGTCGGTAGCTAGTGCATCATCCCGTGGCCGCTGGCTGCCGCGGCGTTCGCGGCGGCGACGGCGTCCGGGTCCATGTCCTCGGGCTTCTCGACGACCGCGCTCTCGGTCGTGAGCACTAGGCCCGCGATCGAGGCGGCGTTCTGAAGAGCCGAGCGGGTGACCTTGGCCGGATCGATGATCCCCACCTTGAGCATGTCCACCCACTCACCCGTAGACGCGTCGAAGCCCTTGGCGAGCTTCTCGTTACGCATGTGCTCGACGATGACTCCACCCTCGAAGCCGGCGTTCTCGGCGATGAGCCGTGCGGGCTCGGACAGAGCGGTGCGGACGATGTTCGCGCCGGTGGCCTGGTCGCCCTCGAGCTGAAGGCTGGAGAGCGAGTCCTCGGCGCGGATCAGGGTGACTCCACCACCGGGGACGATGCCCTCCTCGACCGCAGCACGCGTCGCGGAGACGGCGTCCTCGATCCGGTGCTTCTTCTCCTTGAGCTCGACCTCGGTTGCCGCGCCGACCTTGATCAGCGCAACACCGCCGGCGAGCTTCGCGAGGCGCTCCTGGAGCTTCTCCTTGTCCCAGTCAGAGTCCGTGTTCTCGATCTCGGCCTTGATCTGGTTGATCCGCCCCTTGATCTCCGTGTCCTTGCCCGAGCCCTCGACGATCGTCGTGTCGTCCTTCGTGATGACGACGCGGCGAGACTTGCCGAGCATCTCGAGCGTCACGTTCTCGAGCTTGGCGCCGATCTCTTCCGAGACCACCTGTGCGCCGGTGAGCATCGCCATGTCCTCGAGCATCGACTTGCGGCGATCCCCGAACCCAGGCGCCTTGACCGCGGCCGCGGCGAACGTCCCGCGGATCTTGTTGACGACGAGGGTCGCGAGCGCCTCGCCCTCGATGTCCTCGGCGATCAGCACCAGAGGCTTCCCGCTGCCCGCAACCTTCTCGAGCAACGGCAGGAGATCGGAGACGCTCGAGATCTTCCCGCCGAACAGAAGGATGTACGGG
>JBOGVX010000072.1:0-12305 GCA_050693165.1 Actinomycetota bacterium
GAGGACATCGATCGCACGCTCGAGGCGATGGCAGCCTTGACGCGTTCCTCCTCCGCCACCTAAGGTGGCGAAGCCCAGCCACAACGAGCCCGGACCCGCGACGCCGCCCGGACATTCGTCCGCGACCCTCGTTCTCCGGGAGGGAGGAGCCTACGACATGAGGTCTACTACCCAGCGAGCATCCGGCCTGGCCGCGACAGTTGCTTTGACCCTGATTGTCATCGGCGCGATGAACGGGACGGCGTCGTCGTCGGCCCCGAGCGGGAAGGAAGTCGTGATCACCGACCCGGTCGATCCCGGCCGCCAGGCAACCGTCGAGCCGAGCGGCGCCCTGAGGGTCGAGCAGCAGGGGACCGCCGACGTGAGCGTCACCAACACACCACTGGCTGTAAGCCAGCAGGGTCCGTGGATGATCGGCGGGGACGTGCAGCTTGCGCCGGCGGAGCCGGTCAGGAAGACCGCCAACGGGGGGTTCGACAGCACGGAGAAGGTGGAGGCCATCGAGGTCTACACCGTCCCCGACGGGAAGAGTCTCGTGGTCGAGCACGCGTCCATCCTGGCCCTGCTTGGGGCAGGCAACCTGTACAGCGCCGAGCTCGAGGACGGGTTCCCTTTCGGGAGCACGATCCATCACCTGGTGATCGCCGAGCAGGGCCAGGACGATCTGGGTCGAAGCGTCTGGACCGCGGGCGAGGACGTTCGCTTCATGCTCGAGCCGGGCACCACTCTTTCAGCTACGGTTCGCCGGGACGCGGCTGGGGCCGGTTCGTTCGTCGAGGTCACGATCAGCGGCTATCTCGTCGACGCCTGAGTGCGAAGTATTGACGTTTATGCAGGTCGTCCCCTACCATTGGGGTGCCCGGTAAGGCCTTTGCTTGTCCACCCCCGCGCAAACTTGCGGGGACGCGTATGCGGAGAGCCGACCGGCAGAAGGAGTGATGTAGACATAGACACCGCAGACGGCACAACCAGCACGGTAGAACGAGACCTGACGCCCGAGGAGCTCCCCGCAGCGATCGAGGCGTCCATGAAGGACTTCAACGACGGCGACCTCGTTGCCGGCAAGATCGTCCGGATCGATCGCGACGAGGTGCTGCTCGACATCGGCTACAAGTCGGAAGGCGTCATCCCGGCCAAGGAGCTGTCGATCCGCCACGACGCCGACCCGAACGAGATCGTCAAGGTCGGCGACGAGATCGAGGCCCTGGTCCTTCAGAAAGAGGACAAGGAGGGCCGCCTCATCCTCTCCAAGAAGCGCGCGCAGTACGAGCGCGCTTGGGGAAAGATCGAGGAGATCATGACCGCGGGCGGAACGATCAAGGGGCCCGTCATCGAGGTCGTGAAGGGCGGTCTGATCCTCGACATAGGGCTGCGTGGCTTCCTGCCCGCGTCGCTCGTCGAGCTCCGGCGCGTGCGTGATCTCCATCCGTATGTCGGCCAGGAGCTCGAGTGCAAGATCATCGAGCTCGACCGCAATCGCAACAACGTCGTCCTGTCGCGCAGGTCCTTCCTCGAGGAGTCGCAGAGCGAGGACCGCAAGAAGTTCCTCGAAGGCCTGGAGAAGGGCGAGCGGCGTAAGGGGACGGTTTCCTCGATCGTCAACTTCGGTGCCTTCGTCGATCTCGGCGGCGTGGACGGCCTGGTGCACGTCTCCGAGCTTTCGTGGCGCCATGTCGAGCACCCCAGCGAGGTTGTCGCCGTGGGACAGGAGGTCGACGTCGAGGTTCTGGACGTGGACATGGAGCGCGAGCGCGTCTCGCTCTCGCTCAAGGCCACCCAGGCCGACCCCTGGAAGGAGTTCGAGAGCGGGACCAAGCCCGGGCAAGTGATCGATGGCGAGGTCACCAAGATCGTTCCGTTCGGCGCTTTCGTGCGTGTGGCGCAAGGCATCGAGGGCCTGGTGCACATCTCCAAGCTCTCCGAGGAGCACGTCGAGACCGCGGACGAGGTGGTCCAGGTGGGGGAGAAGGTGCGCGTCAAGGTCGAGGACGTGGACGTCTCTCGCCGCAGGGTCTCTTTGTCGATGCGGAGTGTTGACGACGGCGGGGTCTCTGAGCCCGAGATCTCGGCCGAGGTCGCGCCTGAGGAGGCCGCTCCCGCCGCGGAGACCGAACCTCAGCCGGAACCAGAGCCCCAGCCTGAGCCCACGCCACTGCCGGAGCCCGAGACCGAGCCGGAACCGGCTGCCGAGGCAGCGACCGAAGGCCTCGCTGAGGTCGAGCCCGAGCCCGAAGCGGAAGCCACGGAAGAGGAAGAGGGCGACGTCTCCCTCGAGTCCATAGTCGCCGACCTCAAGCGGCGCGAAGGCCGCGGATAGCGCCCGCGGGCGCCTGCCTTGATCCTCGTCGGGCTGACCGGCGGCATCGGAAGCGGCAAGACCACCGTCGCTCGCATGCTCCAGGAGCGCGGGGCGGTCGTGGTCGATGCCGACGAGCTGGCTCGCGATGCCCTCGAGCCCGGAACCAGGGCCTTCAAGCACGTTTGTGACCTGTTCGGCGACGAGATCCTCCAGGACGACGGACGGATCGACAGGGCCGCCCTTGCCGATGTCGTCTTCGCCGACGAGGAGAAGCGACGAGCGCTCGAGTCGATCACCCACCCCGAGGTGTTCCGCCTACTGGCTGGGGCGGTGGAGATGCACAGAGACACGTCAGCCGTGGTCGTCTTCGATGCCCCTCTGATCATCGAGACCGGTTTCCACGAGGCGGTCGACGTCCTCGTCGTGGTGACCGCTCCCGTCGAGCAGGCCATCGAGCGCGTCCATCGGGACCGGGGCATGACCCCCGCCGAGGCCTCGGTCCGGATCGCGGCTCAGGCCGATCCACAAGCCCGAAAAGAGGCCGCCGACATGGTCATCGACAACTCGGGCGACCTCGCGTCGCTCGAGAAGAAGGTGGACGAGCTCTGGGCAGATCTCGCCGCGAGGGCCGGAGGATGAACGTCAAGGCGGTCTTCTTCGACGCGGGCGAGACACTCGTCTACCCGCACCCCTCCTTCGTCGAGCTGTTTGCCGAGGTCCTCTGGGAGCAGGGACACCGTGTGGATCCCGAGGATCTCCAGGAGCTGGTCCATGCCTCCTCGGAGAGGTTCAACGAGCTGATGCGCTCGGAGAAAGCCCTCAACTGGTCCACCTCTCCTGAACGGTCCCGCGCGCTCTGGGACATCGTCTACCGGATGTTCCTGGCGGAGACGGACATCGCCGAAGCCGAGCATGCCGGCCTCGTGGAGGCGCTGTACGAGCGGTTCCGCAGCATCGCCTCCTATCGGCTTTATCCCGACGCGATTCCGACGCTCGAGCGCCTGCAGAAGGCGGGCGTGACGCTCGGCCTGATCTCGAACTTCGAGGACTGGCTGGAGCAGCTCCTGGAGACGCTCGAGGTGAGCCCGTTCCTGGAAGTCAGCGTCATCTCGGGGATCGAGGGTGTCGAGAAGCCTGACGCGAGGATCTTCGAGATCGCGCTGGAGCGTGCCGGCGCCGACGCGGCGGCGTCCGTCTACGTCGGCGACAACCCGATCTTCGACGCCGAGGCCGCCCGACAGGCCGGAATGATCCCGGTTCTGATCGATCGAAGAGACAGACACTCGGATGTCGACGTCATCCGGATCAGCTCGCTGGAGGAACTTCCCGGGGCCATCGGCTTACCTGTTTGACAGGTTCGCGAGTCTCGACCCCCGAACTTTGTGCGAACGCACAATAGATATACGGCGTTCGACGTGGAAATACAGTTGCTACTCAGGGCAGAATGCTGTCTGCCCAGCCGCCGTGGAAATACCCGGTGGCTTGTTTATTGAAAGGAGCGCCCGTCGATGAGGAAGATCCTCACCGCATTTGCAGCGCTTGGGCTGGTTGCAGCCCTTGGCTTCGCCGGCCCCACCTTCGGTGCGACCAAGAACCATGGTGCATCTGACACCGGTTGTACAGACAACGGCAACATCGAGACGTCCCCGACGGTCCTGTGGCCGCCGAACCACAAGGACGTCACGATCACCTTCAACTACACCGATGATGACGGGGCTGCGAACCTCGAGATCTTCATGAACCCGCACAACGAGATCATCGGAGGCGAAGAGATCAACGGCACCGGCAACACGCCCGCCGCTACCGACTCGACGCCTGGCGCCGCGATGGACGGCGGTACGACCGACACCAACTCGACGGACGGTGAGGTCGGAGTCCAGACCACCGCTCGCGCCGAGCGCTCCGGCCACAAGAACGACGACGGTGGCCGCGTGTACGAGTTCGACTACAGGTGCGAGGACGACAGCGGCGACAGCGAGGAGAGCAGCATGACGACCGAGGGAGATGGCATCCTCGTGTTCGTTCCTCACGACTGCCGAGGTGGTTCCAAGACTGGCGCCTGCCACAACTAAGCTCCAAGAACACGGATCAGTTAGAGGGCCCGGCGATTGCCGGGCCCTCTACCTTTGAGGAGATGGGACACTCAGTGATGCTTTCAAGTCGGATCGCCTGGATCCTGATTGCGCTGCTGCTGCTGCCTGCGTGTGCGTCGCCACTGGGCGAGGAAGCGGCCGCGCCCACCGGCCTTCCCCAGGACCTCGGCGTCCCCGCTACGGTCCAGCCAGCCCCTTCTCCGACGGACGATACGACGAAGGGTGGAAAACGGCATCGGGGCAAGCCGGAAGCGGAGCAGGAACAGGAAGCCTTCCCGAAGTCCAAGAAGGGCGGCAAAACAAAGGGCGGGGGCGGAGATGGCGTGAAGCAGCCGAAGCCCGAGGACGCCGGGACTTTCACCGGCACAGGCTCTGTGGCCGACCCGAGCGGCGACGCGGGCCTGCAGGCGCCCGCATACGCCGACTTCACGAACATCCTCGTCGAGAGCGACGCCCAGAGCGCCAGGGTAACCGTCGACATGGCCGGCTCTCTCCCCGAGAGGCTTGTCGAGGGAGAGGTCGAAGGAGTCGGGGTCGACCTGATCCGCGGCAAGTACGACAGCAAGGACGACTACCAGGTGTTCGCCTCGGGGAATGCCGACGGTTGGTTCGGCTACCTCTACGCCCCCGACGGATTCACCAGATACAAGGGGTCTTTCGAGGTAAGTGGGAATCGCCTCGTGTTCACGGTTCCCTGGAGCGAATTGGGGGGCGAGCGAGGTGGGACGTTCACCGCGTTCTGCGACTGGTCGGGGCCCGGCACGATCGCCGTGAACCCTACGGGCTCGGATTTCGCGCCAGATTCTGGCGAGGCCACCTTCGGCTGAAAACCAGGCTGACCTTGCAGAGCCGGCCGTCAGCCTGATTTCATGGGTGCATGACTAGAGGCGTAGGCCATCTCGACGAGGTCCTCGAGAACCTCGGGGTCTTCCGGGCAGCGGCGGACGAGCTCATACAGCTCTGCCCCTCGGGCTTCCGGAGGATCCCCATCTCTCAGGGCGACGAGTACTACTTCTCGATACAGGCGCTGGCCCCGGACCAGGTGGCGTACGCGCACACCCACCCCGACTCGGAGGAGTGGACGGTCGTCCTCAATGGCAAGGGCGAGGCCCTGATCCACGGCGAGCTGCCCATCGAGCCGGGCTCGATCGTCGGCCGGGCGGCCGCCCATCCACACGGCTTCCGCTCCGGCGCCGACGGGCTGACGCTCCTATCGATCCAGGTCCCGCGGCCGGGGGAGAACTCCACGACTTGGGACGAGCCCGGGACCACCACCGACCCGATCGAGTGCGACGGAGGCGGCAGGTGCCGCAGGTGTCCGCGCTGCGGCGGTCACGCGGCCGAGGTCAAGCGCGAGCTGTTCGAGTGCGAGAACTGCACTCTCGAGATCTGACGCCCTCGGAGGAAACCTCCGACGCCCGGCGCGGTGCCTCAAAACTCTCGGCGAGGTCCCCGACGTAAGCGAAGCCGCCGGCTCCCTCGAGCATGAGGGAGAACGAGAAGCAGGACCCCTCGTCGGCGGTGCCGACCGGGGCGCCGAATATCGTTCCCTCCGCGCTCGCCCACCGCCCCGCGATCCCACCGGCGTCCACGGCACCTTCCCCGTAGAAGCCGAACCCCGCACCGCCTTCGGGGAGGTCGCCCTCACCCGTCCAGGTCACATCGATCTCCGAGCCGTCGATCTGCGTTTTCAGGTGAGCCGTACGGAGCAAGGGGTCCATCTCGAAGTCAGTCATCGGGATCTCGCCCTCATGCTCGAAGTGCTCGCAGTCCAGGGTGTAGCGCCGTCCCTTCTCGTCCTTGCCTTTCTTGGTCTTCTTGCCGTCCTTGTTTTTCTTGGCCTTGACCGGAGTCACTCGGCATGTCTCGCCTGCCAGGAACATGCTCGCTCCGTAGCCGGCGTATCCGGAGCCCGCGTCGGCGCCGCGGACAACACCCAGGAAGAAGGCGGAGAAGCCGTTCTTCCCGTCTGGCAGAGGCGAGAAGAAGTCACTGATGGCGATCTGTCCGCCCCCGAGGGCTGCCTCCGGAGTGACGGATGGACCGGGGACCGGGACCCCCGGAACAGAGCGGGCCCATGGGGCGAGAAGCGCCAATGCCAGGGCGGAAACGGCGCATGCGAGCAGGATCTTTCTCAAGGCTCCCTCCTTGCCATCAAGATTCGGTGTGATGAAGCGGGATTCCTGCTCAGACCGTGCTTCGTGCCTGCGAGGCTATGCTCCGCTCGAATGGCCGAACCCGTCGAGCCCGAGCACTTCTACTCCGTCGAGGAGGCCAACTCCCTGCTGCCCTCATTGCGCGAGCGGCTCGAGCGGATACGCGAGGCTCGTCGCAAGGTCGTGGCGTCAGCCGAGACCCTGCGTCACGGGGCGACGGCGAACGGCGGGGGAGCGGAGGAGTCCGCCTCGCTCGAAGCGATGGCGACACTGCGCACCGAGCTGGAAGCGCTGACGGCGGCGGGGATCGTCCTTCGAGATGCCGATACGGGCTTGATCGACTTCCCCACGCTACGGGAAGGCCGGCTGGTCTACCTGTGCTGGAGGCCGGACGAGGATCAGGTGTCGCACTGGCACGAGGTCGATGCGGGTTTCGGGGGGCGCAAGCCCCTGTAACCCCTAGCTCTGCTGCTGCCACCCCCGTCGAGTGACCTGAAGGCCCGCCTGGAAGCGGGTTGACACGCCGAGCTGCTGCATCAGGTCACTCAAGGATCGCTGAACCGTTCGCGTCGTAACCCCGAGACGACGAGCTATGACCTCATCCTTCTGCCCGGCGGCGAGCATGTTCAGCAAGGACTTCTCCCGCTCCGAAAGCTGGAGCTCGTCTGCGGAAGCACCGGCAGGCGATCCGATAGGGATCGCCCGCTCCCACAGGGCCTCGAACAGCATGACCAGTGCGTCGACCAGAGGGGACGAGTGGATCACGAGTCCGCCGCTTACCGCCGGATACAGGGGCACCAGCGCGACCTTAGAGTCCATCAGGCCCAGCTTGGCGGGAACCCCAAGTGACACGCGTGCCTCCTCTCCGGCATCGACGTACTCGTCCAACCAGTCCAGCTGCAGCTCCGAGGAAAGCATCTCCTGGTCGTAGATCGTTCGGTACCGGATGCCGGACGCGAGCAGCTCCAGCTCGAGCGGGTTGGAGGAGGTGACGTGGGGTGGCCGATCCAGGATGCAGATCTCCTGCTGCGCCTGTCGCTGGAGCTGATTCACGCGCTGTGTCATCGCGGTAGGCCCGCTGATGACTTCGATCACCTCCAGCGGGCTCGCGATCTCAACACTCTCGCGCACCCGTTCGGCGAAGCTCGAGGCGATGGCGCGCACATTCTCGAGCTGCTCCTGTCTCTGCAGAACCAGGGCTTCCAATGCCACATCCGGAGGAGCCGGCATGAACTGCTGGGGCGTTCCCGGACCGAACGTGACGAGACCCTTTTGTTCGAGGACGCGGAGGATCCCCCGCGCATCCCGCTGGGTCAGGGAGGTGGCCTCAGCCACCTGTTTCACAGTCCTCCCAGGCCGCTCGATGATCGACCGGTAGACGGCCTCCTCGAGCTCGCTGATCCCCACTGACTCCAGCACCGCCCCATCATCCGGGACCTCGCTCACGGAACCCCCTCACACAGCATGTCGAAAATGCGACATCTTCCGGATTCGGAAGCATACGGTGGCAGGGCTCAGGCCGTGGCCCGACGAAACTCCGTGGAGCGCCCAAACGACAGGCCCGCAGGCCAGAACAGGAGCTTGGATGTCTACAACCCGCCGAATTCGATCCCGCTCTGCCCTCAGCGTCACCCACCTCGCGGTTCCGTCTCTGCTGGTCTCCCTCCTTGCGTTGGGGAACGCACCCGCGTCGGCCGCCGTGCTCGATGTCGGCCCCGACCAGGTCCTCACGTTCCTGCATCCAGGGGGGGCAGCGACGGTAAGCGACGGCCAAGCTTTGGTGGCGCGGACCCGTTCAGATATCGAGACCGACTCCTACCTCGCGACGGTCGTCGGTGCTGCTAATGCAGCCGGAGAGGTTGTCACCTCAGTTCCAGAGCTTCCTGCCATCTCCGAGCACGACCTCGCGCTGGTAGGAGCAATGCCTCGCGGCCTGCGGCAGCCGGCGGCGGGCCTCTACGCGGCAATCCGGCGCGCGGCCGAGCTACTAGGCGGGCCGACGACGGATCAGGAGATGGAGCGGATCGTCGCGGGCCTGGCCGCGTCAGGCCCTGGTTCGCTCGATGAAGCGAGCTTCACCTACGCCCGAGCAGCCGTAGGGTCCGCCACGGACCCTCGCCCGTCAGCGAGTCAGCCGGTGGGGCCGGGGGGGAACCAGTTTTCTCAGGAGAACGCAGCCCGGAGCCTCGAGGCCCGAACCATCGTGGCGGCCGGTCTCGACCGCTACCTTCCCACCCTCCGCGCCCCACGATCCGAGGGAGCAAGCGCAGGCGTGAGGGTGGCTGGTTGCGACGTTCTTGATCAATTGCCCTATCTCTGCATCGGTTCTGAGGTGGACAACACATATACGAAGGACGCGTTGCTACTGATCGACCGTGGCGGCGACGACACGTACCTCAACTCCTCGGGCGGTGCCCCGTTCCCACTGCCGGATCAAGGCCTGTGGGCGGGTGTCTCCGTGATTGCGGACATGTCCGGCAGCGACAGCTACGGATCCACGGCCTACGACTTCACCAAGTTCGGCAAGCAGCTCGTGGTTCGAGGGGGAGGCGCGGCCTTCGGATCGAACGCTCTGGGCTTCCTGGTGGATCAAGGCGACGATGACGATAGCTATACAGCGACGGTTCCGGACCAGCTTCTCGCGCCGGGAACGGGAGATTCCTACATCAGGGTCTCCATGGTCGGACAGGGCGCCGGCCTGACCTCTGCCTCGGCCGGCGACGGAAGCGATGCAAGCGGGTTCCTGTTCGACGGCGGGGGAAACGATCGTTACCTGACCGCGGGGCCATCCTGGTCGGGCACCGTGCCCGCTGTGGATGTGTCCGCCCAGGGTGCCAGCCGCCTCTCCCTCGGCGGATCCGCCGGCGTGCTCGTCGATGATGGGATCGGCGATGACATCTATCGCGTCGACGGCGTGACACCGGACGATGGCACGCAGAAGGAACCGAGCATCATCCAGCGCGTGACCGCCCAGGGTGCGGTCTTCAGCGGTGCGACCGCGTCGATCGTCAATCCGGTTCGCAAGGACGTCGCCGTTCTCTACGACGGTGGTGGCGCCGACTCGTTCAGGGTGCGGGAGATTCACAGCTTCGAGTCGGGCCGCGGGTTTCCCACTCCCTCGTTCATGATCCCGGATCTCATGGCCCAGGGATTCGGTCTCAGCGGGATCGGCATGTTGCTCACCGGCGTGGGCCCCACCGGATACGAGGTCGAGTTCGCAGCGGCCGGGGCCGTTGCCCCGAACCTCTACGCGCAGGGTGCTGCATGGCAGTCCTTCGGCTACACGCAGGCAACGGGCATCAACGGGATCCTCGATGACCAGGGCGGTGACGACCGCTACCTCGTGGGTCTCTCGGTACTTGCTGACAAAGACATCACCGTCACTGATCAAGATTGTCCGAACGGTCAGCCCTGTAAGGCGGACGCAAGCACCTCGATGTCTTTCTGCTCGCTTACCGCTTGTAACGACTGGGCAGTGGCGGCGCAGGGCGGAAACATGCACGGGACCGCCCTGCTAGAGGATCACGCCGGGGACGATGAGTACACCTTCACCGACCAGCGCGAGTTCGATGTGACCCTGCACGACGAGCTGACATCTCCTGTCGCCGCGCCGCAGCTGGATGTCGAGGCCTTCAACGCTCCAGCGGACTTCGCCCAGGGCGCCGGCAACGGGAACGGAACGGCCGCCCTGATCGATCGCGACGGCAAGGATCGCTACTCCTTGGATGTGGGAACCTCGACGAGAGCGGCAGCGACATCGCTGCACGCCACATCACCACCAGTTGTCTCCGCGCACTCGATCGGCAACCTCTGGTCTGTGGGCCAGGGCTCCGGGCTGGTGCCGCCTGCGCAGGGCGGGCTGTTCGATCTCGGTGGGAGCGGGGATACGTTCGAGTCCGTCTTCAGCTTCGACGTGGAGACGCCCGACCCCGACGGGGCCTACGAGTGGACGCGGCTCTGGCCACGGCTCCAGGGGGGCGGCAACGCCGGAACATCCTTCGTGGCACTGGGAGCTGGGCCGAGCATCGTGTCCAGCCCTTCCCGCCCAGTCTGTGCGCTGGCGGGAGGAGGAGCGCGCGGTTTCGGTACCTGGTTCGACTGTGATCCGCTTGAGCCCGGTGGACCGGTCGACGGGCTCAACGAGGGCGCCGGTGGCTTCGGCTACGCCCCCGAAGCGACAGGTGTGGCGACGACCATCGCATTCCTCGACACGCCCTCTACAGCTCCAGCTGGAGACGACAACTGGGACCGGGTGGCTGTCGCCGCTCGACTGTCACGAACCGGTAGCGTGCTCGCCGACGAGTCCCTCTTCTTTCTTCTCCAGACCAAACAGGGCTCCGTGTGGAGCAACCTAGGTGAGGTCGAAGCGATCACGGGTCCCGATGGCGTGGCACGGGCCCGCCTCCCCCTGGTCGGAACTGACTCCGCCGACGCCGAGTACCGCATCTACGCCCGGTTCGACGGCAAGGGCAACACCTACTACCCGGGGTTCGCGGTGACGCCCCTCGACATCGTGTGAGCGGGAGGAGAGCGTCCTGGCCTGACGGAAGGGAGGGTCCAGCTAAGCAAGAAGCTCGTCCTCGCCCAAGATTTCGCCCGTCGCGAACCAGTTGAGCTGATCCGCCAGCGCAACCACCGACCCGACGACCAGAGTTGCCGGAGCACCAAGGCTGGCCTCCTTCACGGCCTGTGGAAGGCTCCCGATCGTCGAGGTCACACTCCGCTGCCGAGAGGTCGTCGCCCACTGAACGAGAGCGGCCGGCTCGGATGCCGATCGTCCCGCCTCGACCAACCGGTCGCAGATCTCCTCCAGCCTGCCCGCCGCCATGAGGATCACCAGGGTCTCCACCGACCGCGCCACGACTCCGAGATCCGCCACGTCTCCGGAAGCTTTTGTCCCTGTGACAACCGCGAAGCTCGAGCTGAGGCCGCGATGTGTGACCGGGACGCCGAGGTACGCCGGCCCAGCGACCGCCGAGGACACGCCGGGCACCACCTCGAACGGGATGCCCTCCCGAGCGCAGGCCAACGCCTCCTCGCCTCCGCGCCCGAACACGAACGGGTCGCCACCTTTCAGCCGGACGACCTCCTTCCCGGCGCGTCCCTGCTCGACGAGCAGCGCGTTGATGTCGCTCTGGTCCATCTCGGCCGCACCCGGCGCCTTGCCGGCGTAGACACGCTGGGCCGCGGGCGGCGCGAGGTCGAGCAACGACGGGTGCACCAGTCGGTCGTACACGACGACATCGGCGCGTCCGAGCACGTCGGCGCCCCTCACGGTGAGCAGGCCGGGGTCGCCGGGGCCCGCGCCGACGAGGTACACGGTCATGCGACAAGTCTCCTCAAGATTTTGGCGTCGCTGAACCCGAATAATTGGGGTCCTGCGACGCCAAAACCACGTCCTCGTCGAGGAGGAGGCGGCCGCCGCGCTCGTCGACGATCCGGCGCGCCGCTTCGATGCCGACCGCGGCCGGGTCGTCCCCTTCCACGCGCACGCGCAGCGTGATGCGGCCGTCGAGCGACGCGAGGAGGGCCTCCAGGTGCACGGCGCCGCCAGCGTCGGTCTCGGCCAGCGCGCCGCACGGGAGGTTGCAGCCGCCGCCGAGAGCGGCGAGGGAGGCGCGTTCTGCGGTGATGGCGGCGCGCACCCCGCGATCGTCGATACGCGAGAGCTGCTCACGGGTCTCGTCGTCGTCGACCCGGCACTCCACCGCGAGCGCGCCCTGCGCCACTTGCGGCAGGACGGCCGACGGATCGAGC
>JBOGVX010000073.1:0-3143 GCA_050693165.1 Actinomycetota bacterium
GAGGCGAGCGCCCGCTGCTGCCTCGCGCCGGTCCTCTGACTGGCCTAGCGCTCGACGGGAGCGCCGACCAGGGACCCGTACTCGGTCCAGCTGCCGTCGTAATTCTGGACGTTGTCGAACCCGAGCAGCTCGCGGAGCACGAACCAGGTGTGGCTCGACCGCTCGCCGATCCTGCAGTAGGCGATGATCTCCGCGTCCGCTTGCACGCCCTCACCCTCATACAGAGTGCGCAGGTCGTCCGCCGACTTGAACGTGCCGTCCTCGTTCGCGGCCTTCGACCACGTGATGTTCGCGGCGCCGGGGATGTGGCCCGGGACCTGCGCCTGCTCCTGCGGCAGATGGTCGGGGGCCAGCTTCTCGCCCCTGAACTCCTCGGGCGAGCGAACGTCCACGAAAGTCGACCTGCCGATCTTCGACAGGACGTCGTCGCGCAACGCTCGGGTCTCGGCTCGGATCGGGCCCGCGATCTGGATCTGCGTCTTGCCGACGCTCGCCGGATCCTGGGTCAGCTCACGGCTCTCGAGCTCCCACTTCTGCCGTCCGCCGTTGAGCAGCTTCACGTTGTCGAAGCCGAGGTACTTGAGCAGCCAGTAGCCGTACGACGCGAACCAGTTGTTGTTGCCTCCATACAGGATCACGGTCGTTCCCTCGCCGACTCCGGCGTTGCCGAGCAGGTTCGACAGGCCGGCCTGGTCGATGTACTCGCGCTTCAGGGGGTCGTGGAGGTCTTTGAACCAGTTCCAGGCGATCGCCCCCTTGATGTGGCCCTTCTCGTAAGCCTGGGTGTCCTCGTCGACTTCGATGATCCTGATGTTCGGGTCGGTGATGTTCTCCTCGAGCCAGTCGGTCTCGACCAGCGCGTCGGGATTGGCGTATCCAGTCACGATTCCTCCTAAGGAAAGTTGGGATGGAGCTGGGACGTGGGGAGTGAGGTCAGGCGTTGGTACAGATGCAGCGGTGGGGGATCCAGCCCCCGAGGCCGTCTGCGCGGCGTGAAAGTATCAATTCCGATCTCATCGCTAGGAATCAGATTTCTACAGGTGGGAAGCGGGGGCTGTCAACCCTTTTTGTGCCGTTTCTAGAACATCCCGAGGGCGGCCTTGGCCTCCTCGGACATCTTCTCGGGCGTCCAGGGCGGCGTGAGGACCATCTCGGCCTCGACCCTGTCGATGCCCTCGATCGGGTCTATCACCTGCTTGATCTGCTGCTCGATGAGGGGCCCGATCGGACAGCCCATGGTGGTGAGGGTGTACGTGACGTGTACCGCGTCGCCCTCTATCGAGACGTCGTAGACGAGGCCGAGGTCCACGATGTTGATACCGAGCTCGGGGTCGTCGACCTGGCGCAGGGCGTCCAGGACCTGCGACTCCAGGCCGTCAGGCGCGGCATCCTGACCGATTTCGCCGGTGTCCTGAATGCGAACTTCGTTTTCGTTCTGAACCATTTGGGTCTCCTTCAGGGACTATCCTATTACTCGATCTGCTGTACTCCCGTGAGCCGCCGGAGGAGAGTATGCGGGTACTCATCGTCGACGACCACCCGGTCACGAGAGACGGGCTCCGAACTGCCTTCGGGATATCGGACGAGATCGACGTCGTGGGCGAAGCCAGCTCGGGTGAAGAGGCGGTCAAGGCCGTCGAGGAGCACAAGCCTGACGTCGTGTTCATGGACGTTCGCATGCCCGGCATGAACGGCATCCAGGCCACCAGGCTGATCCGCGAGCGCCACCCCGAGACCCGGGTGATCCTGTTCACGATCGACGAGTCCCGCTCGAGCCTGTCCGAGGCCATCCAGGCCGGCGTCTCCGGCTACCTGCTCAAGGACGCAAGCGTGCAGGAGCTCATCAACGCGGCCAATGCCGCGATGCAGGGCAAGGCCGTGATCCACCCGAGCCTGACCCAGGCGTTCATCGAGGAGGTCCAGCTCGTCGACAAGCCCGGTGGCCCCGCTCCCCTGTCCCCCCGCGAGGTCGAGATCCTGCAGAAGATCGCCTACGGCGCCACAACGAAAGAGGTCGCCGACCAGCTGGGCATCTCATTCCACACCGTCAAGACCCACCTCGAGCGGATCTTCGAGAAGCTGGGCGCGAATGACCGGGCCCAGGCAGTGGCCATCGCCATCCGCCAGGGCCTCGTCGAGTAGAAATCAGGTTCACCCCCAACCCTGCCGATAGTCACGTTGATGAGCGAGCGCGGGCTCGTCGTTTGCGGCCTGTCGTCCGAAACCGTCCAGGAGCTGCGAGCCAGCGGATACCGGATCGAGACCGCAGACGACGGATACAGAGCGATAGAGCTGGTTGAAAGGGTCCATCCGCAGTCGGTGATCTTCAGCCTGCCCGCCTCCGGCCCACCGGTCGGAGAGCTCATCGAGCGCGTCAAGCAGATCGAGTCCACCTGTCGCGTCCTTCTGATCGTGACGGAAGCCGACGCGGAGCGGGACTCCGAGCTAGTCGCCGCCGGGGCCGATGGCCTCTTGGTCGGCGAGCCGGGAGCATCGTTCGTGGCGTGGGCCGTGGCCCGGGCTACCTCCGGAGGCCTGGTACTCGACCCAGCCTGCGCGCGAGGGCTCGGCCAGGCACTGAGCGAGTCGGTCACGCAGCGCAGCGAGTGGGCTCGCCAGCTGGCGGCCCGAACCCGCCAGGCCGAGGACCTCGCCAGAGCGAAACAGGACTTCCTCAGCAACGTCTCGCACGAGCTACGAACCCCACTGACGATCATCAAGGGCGTCGCGGCGATGCTGAGGATTAAGGAGCAAGACGAGACGCAGGCCCGGATGCTCTCTCAGATCGAGACCGCGACGGACAACCTCGTAGTGATGATCGAGTCGATCATCACGCAGTCCTCGATGGAAAGGGGCGAGTACTCGATCAGCGTCGCCGCCTGCGACCTGGCCGAGACGATCCGCTCGGCCGCCGAGGAGGCAGCCGCCGGGCATCCGAACATCTTGCTTCAGCTCGCGATCCCCGAAGAGGTCAAGGTGGTGGCGGACGAGCGTGCCGTAAGGGGCGTCGTCCGTCAGCTCGTGGACAACGCGTGCCGTTACTCCGACGCCGGAGGTGTGGTCTCGCTGAAGACCCGCCACGGCGACGAGGGAGTCACCGTGCACGTCACCGACCGAGGAATTGGAGTGAACAGGGACAAGGT
>JBOGVX010000074.1:0-11381 GCA_050693165.1 Actinomycetota bacterium
GTCATGGGCTGGAACCGATCCGACACAGAGGTCGTGGTGCCCAAGGAGGACGGGTCAGGCCAATTTGCCATTGCTTTCATTCGGAATCCGTCCCTCGAGAAGAAGATGGGGGCACCGAGGATCACGACCGAACTAGAGATGACCAGATGGAGGCATCTGGTGGATGGAATCTTCGTTGTCTCCGCGGCCAGATGCGAGTGCCTACAGTTGCGGTCTCCCGAGCCCCACCAAGACTTCGGTAGGCGGTTGATGGTTGAAGGGGAGCTCCCTTTCGTCCCCGACGAGAGTGTGGTCGAGCTCCTCGCCAGCGCCGAGTCGCTGATCGGCTCGGACACGACTCGTGATGCGACTGAGCAATTCCACATCGAATATCCGAACGACTGGGTCAATGACTCCAACCCAGTCTTGACCGTACGTCTGGTGCACGATCCCATATTTATCAATCCCGATTTCCTTGGCGTGATAGGGAACGTCGGTGACACTCTGGGATTGGTCTCGTTCCGGCTTGGACGTTACCTGCCGGAAGCTTCCGCCTCGCAACCTGAAGCTGGTCCGACACCGGGGCCCACCCCGACGGAGGATGGGGCAACTCCGCCGCCTGTGTCGATCGTGGTCGACGATCGCACGGGTGCGCAGAACGCCTTCCCTTATGTATTCGCGTGGATCGAAGGCCACGGACGACGGACGCATCACGGCGGCTACGACCTCGGCCCGTGGTACCCGGACGAGGGGGCCGTCGCTCCCCTAACGGCGGCCGAGCCTATCCCTGGAACCAAGATCTACTACCAACCCGGATACGAGTCCGAAGCGGCCCGAATGGAGCAACTCCTGTTTCCCGGTGCTGAGATCGGGCCTCCTCCCCCCGACGATGGTGTCAGCGTTGCCTACGCGGACCCGCAGCCTCTCCTTCGAGTCGAGCTCGGAGAAGACTTCGTCGCTCGGCATGCCGAGCTGATCAGAGCGTTCAACTTCCTATGGGACTTTGGATTCATGCGCGAAGCGGGGTCCGCAAGTGCCGAGTCATTCGTCACGGCGGAGGTCGCGCGCAAGTACGAGGAGGATCGGTACCTCTCCATGTACGAGTACGCCAAAGATCGCGAGTCCAATGTGGGGTTCATCGGGATCCCAGAGGACGGACTCTCGAACGTCGACTTCTTCCTGCATTTCTCCGACGGCTGCGAATCGAATACGGAGCTCCTACGGGTTGCCGAGATAGACGGGGAGCTCAAGGTGGTCCGGGCCACCCTCTCGAGCGGCGCATCGTGCTGACCTAGTGAGGTTCTAGCCCTCGATCAGGGCGGCGCGGGCGGGGGCGCCGTCGCCGTCGAGGATCTTTAGCGGCAGGCATGACAGCACGTAGTCGCCGGGCTCGACCTTGGAGAGGTTCAGTCCCTCCACGATAATCGCTCCCCCGCCAAGCAGCGTTCTGTGTACGGGGTGATCGCCGTTCACGGCCACCTCGATCGACAGGAAGTCGATACCGACAAGGCGGAGGCCTCGATCCACCGCCCACTCGGCGCCGTCGACGCCGAGCGATACGTACTTCTCCGGGAACTCCGGCTTGGGGTTCCTCCACAGCTCCGAGTTCGTCGTCTTGAGAAGCAGGCGCTCGACCCCCACATCGAGATCGAGGTCCGCGAGCCGGTCCGCTCCGATGGGGCCGACCACGTCGGTCAGATCGGCGACCGCGACAGGTCCGTAGAACACGTCGAGGTCGAGCTGGTCCACACCGATCTCACCTGGAAGGAAGTGCACCGGCGGATCGACGTGAGTCCCCGTGTGTGAGCCGAGCCGCAGCTCCGAGACGTTGGCGGCGTCGCCCTCCTCGATCTTCTTCGCTCGCTCGACGACGGCGCCGGGGTCGCCGGGCCAGGTCAGCAGGTTCGGCCCGATGCCGAGCGAGATGTCGATGATCCTCCCCATCCGGTCAGCCTCCCGCGCCGAACCAACCACAAGCGCTCGAATGGCGAAACAATGCCGTCCGCGTCAGGGTTATAGCAGCCCGAGCTAGGAGGGACGATGAAAGCGCTGACGGTAGAGCCGCTGACCGCAGGATCCGGCGAGCTGCAGGACATCCCCGAGCCGGCCGAACCCGAGGGATCCGTTCTGATCGAAGCGATCGCCGTCGGCGTAGACGGCACCGACCAGGAGATCAACGACGGCGAGTACGGCGAGCCACCGCCGGGGAAGGATCGTCTGGTCCTCGGACACGAATCCTTCGGCCGGGTGATCGAGGCTCCAGACGGCAGCGGCGTCTCTCCCGGGGACCACGTGGTCGCGTTCGTGCGCCACCCCGACCCGGTCCCCTGCCCTCAGTGTGCGGCGGGCGACTGGGACATGTGTACGAACGGCCAGTACACAGAGCACGGGATCAAGGGCCGCGACGGGTTCATCCGCGAGAGGTACCGCGTCGACCCCGACCGAGTGATAGTCACCGACCCCGAGCTCGGCGACCTCGGCGTTCTTGTCGAGCCGGTCAGCGTGGTAGCGAAAGCATGGGACCACATCGAACGGATCGCGAGCCGTTCGCCGTGGCAGCCGAAGCGCGCGCTCGTAACCGGCGCGGGGCCGATCGGCCTTTTCGCCGCGATGATCGGCGCCCAGAAGGGCATCGAGATGCACGTCCTGGATCGCGTCGAGGAAGGGCTGAAGCCCGAGCTCGTCCGGGACCAGGGCTGGACGTACCACACGGACATCGAGCGGGCCGGGAGCTTCGACGCAGTGATCGAGTGCACCGGCGTGGGCCCACTCGTATTCAGCGCGATAGAGCACACCTCGCCCGGCGGAGTGATGGCTCTCACGGGGATCGCAACGGGCGGGCCCGCTGAGGTCGACGCGTTCACTCTCAACAAGGAGATGGTCCTGAACAACACGGTCGTGTTCGGATCGGTCAACGCGGGGGCGCGGCACTACGAGCAGGCGGCTGAAGCGCTGGCCAAGGCCGACCCGAAGTGGCTCTCGCGACTGGTCACCCGTCGCGTCCCGCTCGACGACTGGCACGAATCCCTGGAGCGCAAGCCGGACGACGTCAAGACCGTGATCTCCTTCGAGGCCAACAAGTGACGGACGAAGAGGAGCAGGTCGAGAAGCAGGGCGCGCAGAAGGACATCGAGCTTGGCTCGATCCAGGTCCTGGAGGGATCGACGTTCATGGTGTCCGACGCACGCGGCGACGTGCGAGACGGGTCTGTCGCCGGCCTCTACCACGAAGACACGCGGCACCTGAATCGCTTCGAGCTCACTCTCGGCGGCAAGACGCCCACGCTCCTCACCTCCGACGAGGTCGACTACTACTCGGCCGCGTTCTTCATGACGAACCCCGACCTAGACGGACTCGACTCAAAGGCGATGACGGTCCAGCGACACAGGTTCGTCGGGGACGGGCTGCGCGAGACGATCACGGTGCGGAACCACACGCAGGAGCAGATCGAGGTCGAGGTGCGGCTGGCCTGCGGCGCCGACTTCGCGGACCTGTTCGAGGTCAAGCTCGCCGAGTTCTTCAAGGCCGGCGAGGCAACCAGGCATCACGAGAGCGAACGTGGCCACCTCCACTTCGAATACGAGCACGAGATGTTCAAGGTTGCGACACAGATCACCTCGCCCGATGCGCGGGTCGAGGGCGACGACCTGATCTGGGACTGCAGCATCGAGCCGCGCGGCGTCTGGCACACCGGCATCGTCGTGGCGCTGACCATCGACGAGCAGAAGAAGGAGCCGACGCACGAGGACTTCGGCGAGCCCGAGCGCGAAGCCACCCAGGTCCTGCAGAAGTGGCAGGACGAGACGCCGGAGGTCACGAGCGGCTACGACGTCGTGTGGCACGTCATGGAGCGTTCCGTCACCGACCTGGCGTCACTCCGCCTCCAGGCATGCGTCAAGGGGAACGAGTACTCGCTGCCGGCGGCCGGCCTTCCCTGGTTCATGGCTATCTTCGGACGCGACACCCTGATCAGCTCTTACCAGTCGCTCTGGGTCGGGCCGGAGCTCGCCAAGGGCGCATTGGAGGCCCTCGCCGGTTTCCAGGGCACCGAGGTGAACGACTTCAAGGACGAGGAGCCCGGCAAGATCCTCCACGAGATCCGCTTCGGAGAGCTCACAGCGATCGGCGAGAAGCCCCACCGACCCTACTACGGCTCCTCCGACTCGACTCCCCTGTGGCTGAGCCTGCTGCACGAGTACTGGCGCTGGACCGGGGACGACGGTCCCGCGAAGCAGCTCAAGGGCAACGCGATGCGCGCGCTCGAGTGGATCGACCGCTACGGCGACCTCGATGGCGACGGGTTCATCGAGTACGAGACACGCTCCAAGCAGGGGCTGCGAACGCAGTGCTGGAAGGACTCGTGGAACGGCCTGCAGTTCGCCGACGGCACGGTCCCCGACGTCCCCATCGCGCCGGCCGAGGTCCAGGGCTACGCCTACGACGCCAAGACGCGCACGGCCGAGCTCGCCGAGCACGTCTGGAGCGATGCCGAGCTCGCGTCTCGGCTCCGCAAGGAGGCCGAGGAGCTACACGCGAAGTTCAACGACGCGTTCTGGGTCGAGGACCGCGGCGGCTTCTACGCGGTCGGCCTCGACAAGGACAAGAAGAGGATCGACTCGATCACTTCCAACATGGGTCACCTTCTGTGGTCCGGCATCGTTCCGGAGGAGAGAGCGAAGAAACTCGTCGATCACTTCTTCTCCGAAGGCATGTGGTCGGGCTGGGGCGTTCGCACCATGTCGTGGGACGACTACGGCTACAACCCGATCGGCTATCACATCGGAACTGTCTGGCCGCACGACAACTCGCTGATCGCGGCGGGCCTCGCGCGGTACGGCTTCAGGGAAGAAGCGAACAGGATCGCGGCGGCGCTACTCGAGTCGGCCGAGTACACCGAGTGGCGGCTTCCCGAGGTGTTCGCCGGCTACTCGCGCGACGAGGCACCATTCCCCGTGCGCTACCCCACCGCCTCGAGCCCGCAGGCGTGGGCGACCGCCGCGCCGTTCCTGTGGTTCCGCCTCGCGATGGGACTCGACGTCAAGGACGGAGAAGCCGTCATCGACCCGTTGCTCCCCGATTCACTCGGCGAGATGGGCCTGAAGGGCATACATGCGGCCGGGGAGCTGTGGGAGTTCAAGGGTCAGGGCTCCAGAGGCGAACTCAACAAGATGTGAGGAAGCGCCTGCCGCACATCCATGTCGGTGCCCGCTGGTACTCTCTTGGAGCAGCCAAGCGATCCTCCCCCCGGAAGGGATCGACCTGATGGAAATACTGGACACCTTGATCAACGGGGTGCTCTTGATCCTAATCGGAGCACTCCTTAGCTGGCAGCTGAGCGGCCGGTTCAAGGCATTCGAAACTAGATTTCAGGGGTTCGACGGTCGATTCCAAGCCCTCGAAGGCAGGATGGACACCCTTCAACGTTCAGTCGATGGGATGCGGTCCGACCTGACACAAGTCGCACTCGCCGTTGGGATGAAACGGGAAACGGGGACGGGGGCCTAGCCAGCCCGGCCACGTCGGTCGCCGCAGCTACGTAAGTGCCGCGGCGGCGAAGCCGACCTCGAAACGCCGGCACCAGACCACGGCGGTCGAGTACTTCTCGAGATCCACGTCCGGCGGGATCCCGTAGTTCTGGTTGCCGACGTTGCCCTTCAGCGGACCGAGGTCGACGAAGTCCGCGTCGTACCCGTGCCAGTCGTCCGTCCCCGAAGGCGTCTTCGACGACAGGTACACGAGGAGGTCGGGGCCGTTGGACGTCTCGAAGTCCTCGAACCGAAGGTAGCGCTTTCCGTCGGCTGTCTCGAGAACCAGCGCGGTCCCGCGAGTCTCGTGCTCGAGGCTGATGAAGTCTGCCTCCGCGACCGTGCTGAAGCTGGGCCGAGGGGGCGGTATCTCCCCGGCCTCGGGCTCCATCTCCGAAACGGGCGCTTCCCTCGTGACCGGCAACGCCTCGTTCACGGGGTCGTCCGTGAACAGCCGCCAGGGCGTGAACCACCACATCCCGAACGCGAACGCCGCCAGGCCGACGGCCACCAGGGTCGCGGCTCGGCCGGGATGCCGGCGAATGGCTCCGGTGATATCCACCGGAGCCACTCTATGACGCCGGTGTTACAGACTCCTTACGGTGCCGGGGATCACCGGGCAGTTGATGACCAGGTCGGAGGTCTCCAGGGTCACCTCACCGGCCTCCTGCGCATCCAGGATCTCCTGCTCCGACGTGAGCTCCATGGGCTCGGCATCGGGGCTCCACTCGACGAAGGTGTGCAGCCACAGCGGGCTGTACCCCGGGTCGCCGGGGACGCTGTCGATGACGTTCATCTGGTAGCCGAAGGGGTTGGGTCCCTCGATACCGTTCATGAACAGGTAGAGGTTGGCCACCTGGGGAACGCCCGAGAGGGATTCAACCGTATCCAGCGGGAACCCCCCGGTCTTCTCCCGCATCAGGTCGGTGACCTCAGGATCCGAGATCTCCTGGAGCGTGTAGTCCACCAGCTGCCCATCGACGAAACCTGTGACGATGGGGAAACCGGTCTCCCCGTCCGGAAGGACCGGGCAGTTGATGACCAGATCGGAGGCCTCCAGGGTCACTTCACCGGCCTCCTCCGCGTCCAAGATCTCTTCCTCAGACGTCAGCTCACGGGGCTCGACGCCTCTCTCCCACTCGACGAAGGTGTGCAGCCAGAGCGGGCTGTATCCCGGGTCGCCGGGGACGCTGTCGATGACGTTCATCTGGAAACCGAACGGGTTCGGCCCCTCGATCCCGTTCATGAACAGATAGAGATTGGCCAGAGCGTCCTTCGGCACGTCGGCGAGGCTCTCGACCACTGGGACGTCGAACCCGGTCTTCTCGCTGAGCAGCTCGGCGGCCTCAGGGTCCGACACCTCCTGCAACAGGTAGTCCACCTGCTCTCCGTCGGCCCATCCGGTGACGACGGGGAAAGCGGTCGCGGGGTCGGCTACGGGCTCCGCTGTGGTCCCAGCTACCTTTGCCTTATCTCCGGATCCGGCCTCCAGCTCCGCTCCATCGCCGCAACCCGCCAGTAGCCCGGCCAGCACAGCCGTTCCGGCCACGATCTTCCAAGCGTTCCTCTCCATCGGGCACCTCCTCCTTATCGGATCGGGGCGAGGCTAGCGAGTCGGTCCTTTCCGACTGCTTGGCAAGGAGGTCGCAATACTTCCGAAAGGCGCTGCGTTCACAATGGAGCCGTGAGTGAACGCGTGCTGGTGGTCGATGACGAGCCGATCGTTCGAGAGGTGCTCAGCAGGTACCTCGAAAGGGACGGCTACGCGGTGGACACGGCGGAGGACGGCCACGCGGCGCTGGAGGCGTTCGAGAAGGAGCAGCCCGACCTGATCCTCCTCGACCTCATGCTGCCGCGGCTGGATGGCACCGAGGTATTCACGCGGATCCGGGAACGTTCGGACACCCCGGTCATCATGCTCACGGCGAAGGGACTGGAGACCGACCGCATCGTCGGCCTGGAGATCGGCGCGGACGACTACGTGACGAAGCCGTTCTCGCCGAGGGAGGTCGTGGCAAGGGTCCGCTCGGTGCTCCGGCGAGCCGGCAAGCGGAACGGCGACGACCGAGGGCCGCTCATCTTCGGCGACCTCCAGATCGACCCCCGGTCCCGCGAGGTGATGAGCAGCGGCCGGAAGGTATCCCTGACCCCCAAGGAGTTCGACGTCCTCGAGCTGCTGGCGTCCAACGCCGGCAGCGTCTTCACGCGGTTGCAGCTCTTGGAGGAGCTATGGGACTTCGCGTTCGACGGCGACCCTTCCACGGTCACCGTCCACATCCGCAGGCTCCGGGAGAAGATCGAGCCCGATCCGTCTCGGCCACGGCGGTTGGTGACGGTCTGGGGCGTCGGCTACAGGTTCGACCCGTGAGCGCCTGGAGACCGGTCGCGCTCGCTGCCGCCGTTGCAGCGGGCGGGGCCGCCGGAACACTGGCGGTGGGCGCCCTGCTCGGCATGTCCGCTGGCGAGGTGGCGCACCTCGCGTTGCTCCTCCTGCCGGCCGCGGCGGTCACGGTCCTCGCCGCGGCGGCCGCGCGGCCGCTCCTCGCGCGAACATCGTTCTCCCAACGGCTGCTCGCGGTGGTGCTCACCGCCGCGCTGGTGAGCCTGGCCAACCTCGGCGCACTCGCTGCCCTCATGTTCGTCAGCTCGCACGACGCGATCCTGATCGGGGTGCTACTCGTGTACTCGGCGGGGGCAGGAGCGGGAGCCGCGCTGGCGATCTCGCGCGGACAGACACTGGCGGTGCGGGGGCTCGCCGCGACGGCCGGGGAGCTGGCCGATGGGAACCTGGAGGCGCGTGCCGGCAACACCGGTGGCGGCCGAGAGCTCGAGGCTCTGGCCCGGGCCCTCGACCGCATGGCGGAAAGCCTCCAGCGCTCGCTGGATGCGGAGCGGGCCGGCGAACGGCAGCGGCGCGACCTGATCACTGCGGTCTCGCACGACTTGCGAACCCCGCTGGCCGGGCTACGGGCGATGGTGGAGGCGATCGAGGACGGCGTAGTGGACGACCCTCCCACCTTCCGCCGCTACGCGGCCGAGATGCGCCGGCAGGTCGAGAGCGTCGCAGTCCTGGTGGACGACCTGTTCGAGCTAGTCCAGCTCGACGCTGGCGCGATCGAAGCCGAGTCGGAGCGCGCCCGCCTCCAGGACGTCATCGCTTCCGCCGTGAAGGCCTGCGACGCCCAGCTGATCGAGAAGGGTCTCGTCCTCGAGCGGCGGCTGGACGGCGCCGGCGACTCGCTGTGCTCCCCACGCGTGGTGCGAGTCCTCCAGAACCTCCTGCAGAACGCCATCCGGCACACACCCTCCGACGGCACCGTGAGGATCGAGGCGCGCCGGCGACCCGGCGGACTCGAAGTCGTCGTCGAGGACACCGGTGAGGGGATCGAGCCCGAGGCACTCGGGCGCGTCTTCGAGCCGTTCTGGCGCGGCGAGGCCGCCAGGTCGAGCCCGGGCGCGGGTCTGGGGCTGGCCCTGGCGAAACGGATCGTCGAGGCTCTCGGCGGCGACATCCGGGTTCAGAGCGCTTCACGCAGCGGATCGCGATTCGCCGTGCGCCTCCCCGACTCGACCTGAATATTTTCTTTCGCCCAGGCGCTGGCGTAAGAGTTCCGTAAGCACCCTCTCCATAGCCTCCTCGCGACCCGACCGATAGGAGGTCCGCATGGCAAGGAAGATTGCAGCGGCTGCGCTGCTCGTGGGTGTCGTCGCCCTCGCATCTCCGGCGCTCGCCACGACAGGGAAAGGCCAGCTCTACCTGAACGACGAGATGGTGGGTACCACCGTGAACTCGGCCCCACTTCCGAACGGCGGCACGGACGACTTCTTCGTCGTCACGAACGGGGTAAGCGGCCAGCTGGGCATCGCCGGGATCGGCCCCGGAGAGCCTGGATACACCGGCGGCGACTGGGCCGTATGGAAGGTGACGTTCACCACGACTCCGTACCTGCTCACGAGCGACGAGGCGGTGGACGCGGCTGAAACCGCCGGCGACGTCATGGTGACCAGGGACCCGGGCGCGGACTTCCGCTGCCCGATCACGAAGAAGAGCTAAGGGTTCAGGTTGAAGGGGGGCGGCCCACGCCGCCTCCCTTTACCTTTCGCCGTTGCCGAGGTGAAGAAGGCTGGTGGTGTTCACGCCGAGATCGCTGCTGCGGCTAAAGGAGACGTTCTCGCCGGCGTCCGAGCTCACCGAGGGCGAGCCCTACCCGTTCCCGGCGAAGGAGCCACAGGATGCGCTCGGGAAGTGGAAGGGTGCCGGGGTGTTGGCCGCGAGGTTAGGTTGGGCTGAGACCCTTCTCGATCCAGATCGCAACGTTTCTCTGGTACCCGTGGCCCTGAGTTTGCGCACCGGTTTGCCTCAACTGGTAGCCCAGGGAAGCGGGACCTTGCGCGTTGAAGTTCGCGGCGACAGAGACCATGTTCGACCCATCGATCCAGGTGTTGCCGACCACGAGATCGCCTACACGAAGTGCCGTCCCATCGGGGTCCGAGCCATCCACGATTCGGCACCCATGCTCCTCGGGCTGCGGAGGCCCCCCGGGGTTGTCGAACTCGGGCCGTCCCCTCCGCTCGGGCTACTGCTCCTCGTGGATCGTGGTGTCCGGGTGGTACGCGGCCCAGGCGAACCAGAAGGTGTCGAGGTGCTCGAGCGGTCGCAAGCGCGCTCCCTCGAGAGGCCCTGCCAGAGCCAGGCCGGTCAGGGACCAGGTCGTTCCCGTCTCCTTGTCCCGGAAGCCGGCACCGGCCACTGTGAACGAGAGCGCCCGGGCGCCGACGATCGTGGAGAACACGCCGGTAGCGCCCACGTCCCGGCCTCGAGCGATGTCGGCGGCATCCACCGCGGACGCCGTCCCGGCACGCCAGAAGACCACCAGGTTCTCGCCTTCCACCCGATCCTGGATGACACCGGCACCCTTGCCCCGGTCGACGAGATACCGGTAGGGGTAGGCGACAGCGGCAGCACCAGGAGACACTCCGACCACTCGATGCATCGAAGGTAGGCGCGGGTCCACGGCCTGATCGAAGAAGCTCTCGTAGGGTCCCTCGCGGCGGTCGTACCCTTCGTAGGGATTGGTCCCGTACTCCACGGCGTAGCCGGTGTCGCGGGAGAGCACCCTGCCGTCCGGATAGGAACGGCGCCACTCGTCGAACGAAAGCATCTGCGCCGGCACGATCTCGAGCGTCGTCCCGGTAAGTTGGCCTTCGAACGCGCGCCCCTGGAAATGGGTCCAGAGCGACTCAGTCTGTCGGTCGTACATCACCAGGGCGCTCCGATAGAGCTTCCCCGACACGCCGAACTCGAGGATCCGCCCCTCGACCGTTCGCTCGAACACCAGCGCCGAGTTGCAGAGCGGGCAGTAGGTGACGGCAACCGGTCGACCGCCGACCACGTCGTTGACAATCTCGTGACGGGTCATGATCTGGGCGGGATACGCTCGCGCGTCCCCATCGACGTCGAGGGCCACGACCGGCTCGCGACCCGCCAGCCAGGTCGCCTTGCCGGGGACGACGAAGCGAGGGTCGTCGATAGAGGGGATCCCGTCGCGAGGGAGGACGTCGACCACGTCGCCGGGATCCACCAGCGGGCCGGCTCGCGACAACACCTCTCCTCGAGGCGAGGCACGGTCCGCGGGCTCGCTCGTCGAGGGACGACACGCGGACGAGAAGAGGATGAGGGCCAGGAGCACGGCCAGTATGGCCCGGTTCACTACAGGACCTTCTCGATCTCCGCACGGAGGAGGTCGCCGGTTATGGCTCCCACCCATTCGAACGAGACCCGCCCTTCCCGGTCGTAGACGACGGTCACCGGCTGCCCGACGTACCCGAGCTCGTCGCGGATCGCACCGGCGGGGTCGAAGACGCTCGGATACGGCC
>JBOGVX010000075.1:0-3118 GCA_050693165.1 Actinomycetota bacterium
CGCTCCTCGACTCCGATACCAACCTCCTCGACAACGCCACCGCCCTGGTGGACTCGAACGACGACGGCACCCCGGACTCGTTGGCATTCGACTCGGTCGCCAACGTCATCGGGACGTCGATCCAGCCGGCCACGGAGAGCTTCGACTTCACCGTCACCTCGGAGACGCTGCGGGTGCTCCAGCAGACCCAGGACTTGAACGCCGACATCGAGGGCAACACATACACGTTCTCCTTCGAGGGTCTTGTCGGGGGGACCGGCCGGGTGGGGGCGCGGATCGAGTTCCTCGACTCCGCCGGGGCGCAGGTCGGCGCCGACAACGACTCCGCCCTGTCCACGCCGACCTCCTTCGCCGAACCCGACTCCCCCGAAGATCGGGTGAAGATGACCGCGACTGCCCCGGCCACCGCGGAGCAGGTCCGGGTCTCCGCGATCTGCCACAACTCGGCGGCGGGGGACGGGACCTACAAGGTGCGCAGGTTCCAGCTCGAGGAGGCCACCGCCCCCACCCGCTACGTCTGCCCGACCGAGCAAGTGAGCAACGACCCTGCCCTGGCGTTCGGCGGTTTCGCCCCCATCTTCATCCACGGGGACGCGGAGGCCCCGGTAGAGCTGACCTTCGCCCCTACCGGCGGAAGCGTGATCGAGGCCATGGTCTCCTACCGGGGATCGGAGGGCCGGGGTGGCGGGAACAGCGTGGCCGACCTGTTCAACCGGGCCGGGCTGATGCAGTTCTCCGGTACCGCCGACGGGGACGCCTCCGGGGGTGAGGTCGGGACGGCGGCTCGGCAGACCATCACCAGTAACCTCGACGCGCTGAGGGGAGACTGGCGCGTCTTGGCTCGCTACCCCTCGCTGGCAGTCGGGAACGATCTGGGGCTCCGCTGGGGCGCGGGGTTGCTGGACCCCGCTCCCGAGAAGAACCTCACCCTGACGGGGCGGGTGGCGACCGCCGACGCCGATCTCGATCTGGGGCGGATCACGATCCCCGAGGCGGGCGAGCTTGAGGGGATCGTGCTCCATCCGTCCGCGAACCCCCCCAGCGTGGACTATCTGCTCCTCGTCCCCGCCGAGCGCGTCTCCCGCCTGGTCGTCCTTCCCGCTTCCCGGCAGTCCTCGCTCGACGGCGTCACGGAGGGAGGCGGGGACGTGATCTTGGACGCCAACGCAGAGCAGACCACCTACACCGTCACCCGGGTTACGGGAGAGCGGTACCGGGCGATGCTGCGGTACTCGATCGAGGACGCCGGGGCCTCGACCGACCTCGACCTCACGCTGCGCACAGGCTCGGGAGCGGGATGGGCCACGATCGCGACCGCCACCGTCACGGGCGCGGTGGATGATGAGAACAACGCCCAGGTAGTCCTCGAGGGCGTGGCTACCGGGGGGGTGGGCACCGACCTGCAGCTCCTGGTCGTTCTGACCACGGCAGGCGGAGCGACCGTCACGGTTCACGAGATCATCCTGGAGCACCTGCCCACCGTGGGTTCCACTCGTCTGCTCCGCTCCGACCCCGAATGGGGGCCGGACCGGGAGCCCCGGACGCACGTGCTGAACGCTTCCGAGCAGTTCGTGGTCGAGGCGGGGCTGCGCGGCGGGGAGACGCCGCTGCGGGCCACTCCGGGCCTCGGGGCTGTCTTCTCGCGCCTGTACGACGTGCGGGGAGGGAATACCGACACCGAACCCGCCTCGGTCCTTACGAGGGCCTGGACCCTGCGACACCGCTACTACCCGAGATACCTGACCTGACGCCGCCGACCACATCACCGCGCTAGGACATCTAGGCAGGCCTCGAGCGAAGGAGGGCATCTGTGACCGACGCAACGATCGAGCAGGTAACCAACGAGGGCGAGCCCGTCACGCTCGTCCATGAGACGGAGGTCACGAAGGTGTCTTCCGTGGAGACGGAGCGGCCGGATGGGAGGCAACTCACCGACCAGTACGGGGACCCCGTGAACAAATGGCGCGTCCTCGACGGAGACGGCAAGCAGGTCGGCGACCTGTACGACGACCGCAACGCCGCCAAGGCTGCCGCGAGAGCTCTGAACGGCTTCGGGCCGAAGGGAGACGAGTGATGTTCGAGCCACGCTTCGTCGGAGTCAAGAGTGGGCGTCCGATCTTCGAGGTGGTGATGGACCCCACCACGGGAAGAAGGCGCCGCTTCGTGGACCACCCGACCCTCATCGGGCTCACCGCTCAGGGGATGCCCGTCTGGGAGATCGCGGGAGGTTCGGGCGGAAGCGCGAAGGCCTACACGGTCACGACCGAGGGCGAGGAGGCCCTTGGCGTCGCGACCGTCGAGACGCTGGTTCAGGTGAGGGGCAACGCCTCGCTCAAGTCGAAGGTGACCGCTTGGGGAGCATCCTTCGACGGTGTGAGCGTTACCGGTGAGCCCGGACGTCTGCGGCTGCTGCGTCAGACCACGGACGGAACGGGCACCGGCGCGACAGAGGCTCTGGCCGACCCCGGCGACGCGGCCGCGCTCTGCACCGGCTTTCACACCTTCACGGCCGAACCAACCGCCGGCGAGGTTCTCAGGGAGATCCAGGTGCATCCTCAGGGCGGGCACGAGGAGCAGTTCCCGCTCGGGAGGGAGAAATACCTGCTGGCAGCGACCACCTCGCGCATCGGCATCGACGCGTTGTTCGCCGCAGCGGTCAACGCCTCTAGTTACTGCGACATCGAGGAGGGCTAGGACTTGGCGGGGCCGGACCTCGCCGCGATCCGGAAGGCGGCCCCGAAGGAGCGGGCCAAGCTCCGGGCGATGGCGCACGGTCATCTAGCGAAGCCTCCTCGGGCGTTCGTGGCCGGAGGGTTCCATTTCGAGCTCGCCGACCGTGCCTACGTGCCTGATCGTGGCCTGTGGGTCGCGCTCACGTCGAAGGACGCCGAGGTTGACCCCGACGGCTACTTCTTCCCTCAACCTCCGGTGCTGGTCCGACCGGGTGACGCACAGGCCAACGTCGAGGAGGCTTTCCGCCGGATCGTGGCCGACGCCGCGCTGCACTACCACTCGCATCCGGACGGCTGGGGGAACACAACAACGACGTTCTTCGCGTCCTCGGTCGGAGGATACGTTTCCAGCACGGACACCGTTTACGCCACGGCCAGGACGAGCG
>JBOGVX010000076.1:0-4957 GCA_050693165.1 Actinomycetota bacterium
CGCGCGCGCGGGCGGCCGCCGGCCTCGCGGTGCGGCTGGCGTTGGTGGTGTGCAGCTGGGCGGGTTCCTTCCTCTTCTCCTTCGGAGCCAGAGCCACCGGAAAGCTGGGCTTCGCCCCCCCTGAGGCCAAGCTGGGCGTCGGCCTCGTGGTGGCGGGGACGCTCCTGGCCTTGCTAGTGTCGTTCCGCGGGCGGACCGCGCGGCCAACGAAGGAGGCTCCCCATGAGCGACGCGTCTGACGACACGCCGAGGCAGATCTTCGAGAAGATCGCGCTCGTCCGGCCCGACGGCCAGATGATCGATGCAGGCACGCTCGCCGCACATAGCGATCGTCTCGAGTTCGATGGCAAGAGGACCAAGGCGACGATCCCCGACATCCGGGGGGTCGCAATGGTGAGTGAGCACCTTCAGGCGGACTCTTTCGCCAAGGCCACGCGCCTCAAGGTGACCCATGGCACCGGCGACAACCTGTCGACCATATACATCCACAAGCTGGCGGCGGGGTTTCCCAAGAAGGTCCGCGAGGCGCAACGGGTGCTCTACGAATCCCTCCGGGGCATTTACGGCGAGACCTCGCTCCCCGGCGCCGACCAGCAGCGGATGGCCTCCGTGGAGGACACCGCTCGGGAGGCGAAGCTGCGGGGCGCTCGCCGCTCTATATGGGTGGGGGCGCTGCTGATGGCGGCCGGTGGGCTGCTGACAATCATCACCTTCTCCAACCGGGGCGGCGGTGGCACCTACTACGTCTTCTACGGGCTGCTCCTGGCGGGGTTGGTGCCGCTGGTTAGCGGGCTTATGGGAGTCCGCAGGTACCGCCCTCCGTCGGCCTAGATTCGCCGGAGAGCGACTCAGGGACCGTCCACGCGGAGGGCGCGGCGGCCGGGACAGCAGACAGCCACGCCTAGAGCGCTTAACTTCACGGGTTTCGTTCGCGCGCGACCTGCGGATTCATCGAGTCGCACAGCGCTTGATGGGCTCTAGCCCCCAGTCAAGCGCGCTAACCAAGCTGCGCCACGGCCCGTATGGTTCGACCTGCGAGTTTACTGCACAGACACACCCGCGCCTGGGGTGATTGGGGAGGATTGGGGATCCCCAAAACCACTGGTCAGCGCGTTTCTCCCCAAGATCCATGTCAGTACCTCCCTCTAGTGTCAGTGGCGTGGGCGACTCAGGACGGGATAAGGGGTCGGGCCTTGCCAGCGGGACCGAGGAGGATCGAGCGACACGGCAAGAGGTTCAGGGTCACTTGGTTCAAGAACGGGGAACGTTGTCGCCGCACATTCGACACCGAGCTTGAGGCCACCACATTCGCAGACCGTCTATCCAGCGAGCTCGAGGACAGCGGGAATGGCCCACGTCTCAAGGGCAGCGGCCTGACTGTCGCCGACATCGTCAACAACTGGTATCGCGATCACAAACGCAATCTTTCCTCTGGAACGCGACGAGACTACGAGGGTCGGATCCGTCGCGATGTCGGTCAAATCGGCGGCCTCGCCGCTGACGAACTTGTCAGAAACCCCCGCGAGCTCCGGACCTTTTATGCCTCGATGGGGCAGACCAATGCTCGAAGACTCCACGCCATCCTGAGTCAAGCGTTCCGGGATGCCGTTGTACACGGGGAGGTGAAGCGCAATCCGTGTGATCTCGCGAGGCCCCGGAAGCCTCAAGCTGCGGAACGGCTCATACCGTCACCCGGAGAGGTCGAGTTGATGATCGATGCTGCCAACCACAACGATCCCGACTGGGGCTTATTCGTCGAGCTCAGCGCGACCCTGGGGACGAGGCGCGGCGAGACGTGTGCGCTGCGGTGGGAGGATTTCGACTTCCAGGGCCGACGAGTCCACATCCGGCGGGCGCTGTGCAAGGGAGTCAACGCCCCGGTGGAGATCAAGCCTCCGAAGACCGGCCGCGAGCGAACAGTGGTCATCGGGCCCGACTTCTTCGAACAGCTCTCCGATCACCGACGGCCGGAAGGCTGGCTCTTCACTGGCGGGCGGAACGTGGAGCCGGGCATCGCGCCCTGGCACCCTGACTGGGAGGGACATCGATTCAGGGCTCTAACGAAGCGCCTCAGGCTCCCTTATACCCTCCACACGCTGAGGCACTTCGTCGCAACTCAGCTGCTCGCTAGGGGCCTCCCCGTGACTCAGGTCGCGCAGTTCCTCGGCCACAAGGACCCCTCGGTCACGATGGACCTCTACGCGAACCACGTCGTGGACGACGTGCAGAGGATGATGGGTGAAGCCGCCGCTTCACTCTTCAAGCGAACGCCGAGGCTCAGCGTCGTCGACGGCGGAAAGTCAGGCGGATCGGGACGCCATTCAGATCGAAGGCATCACGAAGTCGGTGCTCCAGGTAACGCGCATAATGAGTCGGGATTGGGCCTGAGCTGAACAACACGAAACGAGGAGGAGCGCTTCCTACCTGGGCCGCGTAGCGGATACGGCCGGTCTGCCTGGGTGGCGGGGTTGCGTGCTGAGCCCGTTCGATCGCCTTGTTGACCTCGGATGTGGACGCACGTCTCGACCACGCCTCCTGGGTCTTCAGGAGCACCGGTGGCAGCTTCAAGGCGCCCATCCCGGTCAGGGCCGAGGTGCGGATGACGGGGACCGCCGGGAACACCTCGACGCGCTCCTTGATCTCCGCGAAGCGCTCCGCCCGCTCTTCGCTGAGGACCAGGTCCCACTTGTTCGCGACGACGATCAAGCCCCGGCCGGCCTCCGCGACTCGAGCCGCTATCCGGCGATCCTCGGTCGTTACCCCGTCGTCGGCGGCAATCACGAGGACCGCGACGTGGGATCGATCGATCGCCCGGACCGCCCTGAGGAACCCGTAGTACTCGAGGCCTTCCGCGTGCGACGGACGCCGGAAACCAGCGGTATCCACGAACCGCACCGACCGCCCGTTCCAGTCGACGACCGCATCGACGCTGTCCCTGGTCGTCCCGGCCTCCTCGAACACGACCGACCGGTCCTCCCCGACCATCCTGTTGAACAGGGAGGACTTGCCAACGTTGGGCCTCCCCACGATGGAGAAGACCGGCTCGGTCAGCTCCTCCTCGACGTCGGCCTCGTCTTCCTCCTCAGGTAGAAGCGAGACCAGGCGGTCGAGCAGCTCTCCCGAGCCGCGGCCGTGCAGCGCGGAGACGGGGATCGGATCTCCCAGGCCCAGACGGAACAGGTCGGCGGCGAGAGGCTCCTCCCTCTCCGAGTCAACCTTGTTGGCCACGACGATCACGGGGACGGTGGCCTTCCGGACCCGGCGTGCCAGAGCTGCGTCCTCCTCCTGGATTCCCACTGCCACATCGACGACTAGGGCTATCACGTCGGCTTCCTCCTGGGCGCGGTCGGCCTGTTTGGTCACGAGCTGGTCCATGCCTTCCGGCCGGCCCACGTATCCACCGGTGTCGATCGCGAGGAAACGGCGGCCCCGCCAAGTGACCTCCCGCTCGAGTCGGTCCCTGGTCACCCCGGGCTGCTTGTCCGCGATCGCCTCGCGAGCGCCCAGCAATCGATTGAGCAGCGTCGACTTGCCCACGTTCTGCCGCCCCACTATCGCGACCCGGGGCAGGCCGCCTCGAGCGCGCTCGGTGGGGCTCATCCCTTCGAGGCGGTGGCCGCGCGGACCAGCTCGAGGACTTCTTGCAGGACATCCTCCGGATCCCTTCCGCTCGTATCGACGAGATGAGCGTCGGGAGCGGGGATCAGCGGGTTCGTCCGGGCGTCGAGCGCATCGCGACGCTCGAGCGCTTCCGCGAGGGCTGGATCGTCGGTGCCTCTTTCCGTCTGACGGCGCGCGGCTCGCTCATCCTGGTCCGCTCTCAGGAATACCCTCACGTCGGCGTCGGGGAAGACGACGCTGCCGATGTCTCGTCCTTCCATGACGCTGCCATCCGCTCCGAGCCTCCGCTGCTCCGCGCGTAGCACCGAGCGAACCTCCGGGTGGCGCGCGACCATCGAGACGATGGTCTCGACCTCTGCGGAGGTGAGCTCGTCCGGGTCGGCGCCGCCCTCGATGCGCAGACCTCCCGAGTCGATGGAGAAGTTCAGCTCCTGCGCGAGCCGCGACAGAGCCCGGGCGTCGGCGGGGTCGATCCCGTCGCGCAGCGCGACCGCCGCCACCGATCGGTACATCAGGCCCGTGTTGATGTACGGAAGCCCCAGCCTCTCCGCGAGCGAGCGGGCGAGCGTGCTCTTGCCCGCGCCCGCTGGTCCGTCGATGGCCACGACCACGCCCCGCTTCTGTACGTCGTTCAAGCGCGCATCAGCTCCCGAACCTCGTTGGGCTCGAGCTCGCGCACCTCGCCGGCTCGAAGCCTTCCCAGCCGGACGGGGCCGAGACGCACGCGGACGAGACGGCTGACGGGAAGCCCTACCGCGTTCAGCATCCGCCGAACCTCCCGCTTGCGCCCCTCGGTCATGACGATCCTCACGGCGGTCCGGCCCCTGGAGCCGGCCACCGTCCGGGCCGAGCGCGCCTTGGCCACCCCGTCGTCCAGATCCACGCCCTTCAGCAAGCGCGACAGATGCTTTTGCGTCGGGGTTCCCTCGACCTCCGCGAGGTATTCCTTCTCGACCTGGTACCTCGGATGCATCAACCGGTTCGCGAGCTCACCGTCGTTGGTCAGGAGCAGCAGCCCCTCACTCTCGCGATCGAGCCGGCCGACCGGGAAAACGCGCAGACCTTCCGGGTAGTAGGACGAGACGTCCGGACGGCCCTGTGGATCTCGTGAAGTCGTCACGACCCCGTGGGGCTTGTGCAGCATGAAGTAGCGCAGCTCGGGATCGAGAGGCACCCGCCCGCCGTCGACCTCGACGCGGTCGCGCGCCGCGACGACGCGAGCGCCCAGCTCGGCTACCCGGCCGTTGATGGTGACCCTCCCTTCACGGATAAGGTCCTCGCAGGCGCGGCGCGACCCCAGGCCGGCGCGGGCCAGCGCCTTCTGGAGCCTCTCCCC
>JBOGVX010000077.1:0-27346 GCA_050693165.1 Actinomycetota bacterium
GGGGAATACAGACCTCGCGACCCTCGGGTTCTGGCGGCTGGTCCGCCAGGTCAAGCTCGAGCCGAGGCTGGCCGAGCACTGGGCCGACACGATCGGCCGGATCGACCGCAAGGCCTTCGAGCAGAGCGTCCGCCCCCGGATCCCCGTGTGGGTCGGCAACCTGATCCTGTTCGCTCAGTCGGGGGTACTGATCTTCCTGCTGTTCGTCGTCATCGGGCTCGGGCGGGACGCGACCGGCGGTGGCGACCAGTGGCTGCCCGGGGTCATTGTCCTCGCGGCTGCCGGGGGCCTTTCCGTGGGCCTGCACGACCTGGCGCACTGGCTGGTGGGCAGGATGGTCGGGATGAGGTTTACGGCGTACTTCCTGAAGAAGCCGTTGCTGACCCCGGGGCTGAAGATCGACTACGCGAGCTACCTGAGGACATCGCCGGGCTCGAGGGCGTTGATGCACGCCAGCGGGGCCATCGTCTCTAAGATCGCGCCCTTCGGGGTGTTCGCCGCTGCCTATCTGCCCCATCGCGCCGCGGGGTACGACCTGTTCCCTTCGTGGTCGCTCTGGGCGGTCCTGGCTATCGGGGTCGTCCAGATACTCACGGACATCCTCTTCTCGACCAAGAAGAGCGACTGGAAGAGGGTGCGCCGGGAGCTGCGGATAGGCCGGTCGATGGAATCCATCCCTCGGCGGTAGAGTGAACTTGGGGAGCTCGGCGAGACCGGGCTGAGAGGCCGGCTAAAGGCCGGCGACCCGCGAACCTGAACCCGGTAATTCGGGCGGAGGGAGTACACATGCTCGAGATCGGCGGCCGAACCTTCTCTTCCCGGCTCATCGTCGGGACGGGCAAGTTCGGCTCGTTCGAGGTCATGCGAGAGGCGCTGGTCGCGACCGGCACGGAGATGGTCACGGTCGCGCTTCGGCGCGTGGACCTGGACGCGACCGGAGGTCCCGACATCCTCGAGTTCGTCGATCCCGAGCGATACCTGTTGCTGCCCAACACGTCCGGCGCGATGGACGCGGACGAGGCGGTCCGGCTCGCACATCTGGCCCGCGCGGCGGGGATGCCGACCTGGGTGAAGCTCGAGATCACGCCGGAGCCTCGCTATCTGCTCCCCGACCCGATCGAAACGCTTAAGGCGGCACAACGCCTGGTTGCGGATGGGTTCACGGTGCTGCCTTACATCGGGGCGGACCCGATCCTCGCGAAGCGTCTGGAAGAGGTGGGGTGTGCGACCGTGATGCCGCTCGGTTCGTGGATCGGCTCGAACAAGGGACTGCGCACCAGGGACGCGGTGCAGATCATCCTCGAGCAGGCAACCGTGCCGGTCGTCGTGGATGCGGGCCTCGGCGCGCCGTCGCATGCCTCAGAGTGCATGGAGATGGGCTGCGATGCGGTGCTCGTCAACACGGCGATCGCCGTCGCTCGCGACCCCGTCGAGATGGCGAACGCGTTCCGGCTCGGCGTGGAGGCCGGGCGGAAGGCATTCCTCGCAGGACGAGCGCCGGAGCGGGAGAGCGCGGATGCGTCGAGCCCGTTGACTGGTTTCCTCGAGAAGCTGGTCACCTCCCAGGCGGACCCGGGGGTGACGGAGCCGTGAGGGTCGACTCGCTCGCCGATCTCGCGGCTCCAGTGGAGCAGGCTGACGGCTTCGAGGCGCCTTGGCCCGAGACCACCTTCGCTCAAGAGCTCGCGCGGCTCCCTATTGACGACCTGGTCGAGGTGGCGCACTCGGCCGGCCCGGCTCTGGTCGATAGAGCTCTGGCGACATCACCGCTCGAACGGACCCTTGAGGACTACGCGGTGTTGTTGTCGCCCGCGGCGGGGGGGCAGCTCGAGGCGCTGGCTGCAGCATCTCGCCGGCTCACGCTCGCTCGCTTCGGGAGAACCATGCACATGTACGCGCCGCTCTATCTGTCGAACGAGTGCCTGACCACATGTGGCTACTGTGGCTTCGCGAAGAACCTTCCCGTGACTCGCAAGACTCTCGGGCACGCCGAGGCGGTCGAGGAAGCCCGTCATCTGGTGACGCAGGGCTTCCGGTCGATCCTGCTGCTCACGGGAGAGCACGAGCGCCTCACCGGAGTCGAGTTCCTGGAGCGCCACCTTCGCTCGCTCGCCGGTGTGGTCCCCTCGCTCGCGATCGAGGTGCAGGTCTGGGGCGAGGCCGACTACCGGCGATTGCACGCGGCGGGCTGTGAGGCCGTCGTTATCTACCAGGAGACCTACGACCCGGGGCGTTACGACGAGGTTCACATCGCCGGACGGAAGCGGAACTACCGCTGGCGGCTGCTCGGTCCGGAGCGGGCCGCGCGAGCCGGCATGCGCAGGGTAGGGGTCGGAGCACTGCTCGGCCTGCACGACGACTGGCGCTACGAGGCGATCGTCACCGCGGCGCACGCGCGTTTCCTGATGAAGCATCACTGGCGATCGCAGGTCACTGTGTCCGCCCCTCGCATCCGCCCGTCTGCCAGCGGCTTCCAGCCGCGAGTCGAGGTGAGTGATCGAGATCTGGCTCAGTACATATGTGCCCTGCGACTCCTCCTGCCCGACGTGGGGCTGGTGCTGTCCAGCCGCGAGCCCGCCGAGCTCCGAGACGGCCTTCACCGGATCGGCATCACGCACACGAGCGCGGGCTCGCACACCGAGCCCGGCGGCTACGAGCATCCGGGCGAGGCCGAGGAGCAGTTCGAGGTTGCCGACACCCGGTCGCCGGCAGAGGTCGCGGCGTCGCTTCGCTCGATGGGCTACGACCCGGTGTGGGAGGATCCCGCGCTTCCGGAGGGTGTCGCACGCGGCCTCCGCTCGGCGTCCTGAACGTGCGCATCACCGCGAACGGCGAGGAGCTAGAGGTTGCCGAGGGCACCGTCGCCGAGTTCGTCCGCGGCCGAGGACTCGATCCTCGTTTCGTGATCGTCGAGAGGAACGGCGAGCCCTTGGAGAGGTCGCGCTACGACGATGTGCGGCTCGAGGACGGCGACCGCATCGAGCTCGTCCGCGCCGTGGCCGGCGGATGAAGCCGGGGGCCCGCAGGGAGAGGCTCGCTCGGTCGCGGCTCTACGTCGTCACCGACGCGCGCGAGGAGGAGGGCGACCTGGCAGAGTTCCTCGCCGAGATCCTCGACGCCGGCGTGGACATCATCCAGTTGCGAGAGAAGAACGCGGAGGTCGCGGACCTCCTGAAGTGGGGCGAGGTGTTCAGGGAGGCGGCCGCGAGAAACGGCGCGCTCTTCATCCTCAACGACCGCCCGGACGTGGCCCTGGCGCTCGACGCCGATGGCGTGCACCTGGGTCAGGAAGATCTCCCACTCGATCAGGCAAGGGCGATCATGGGCGCGGACGCGATCCTGGGTCTGTCGACGCATTCGCCCGAGCAATGGGATGGCGCGGCCCCCGAAGCCGACTACTTGTGCGCTGGACCGGTCTGGGAAACGCCCACCAAGCCGGGCCGGCCGGCGGCCGGGATCGGTTACATCCGCTACGCCGCGACGAGCGGCGAGAAGCGCCCGTGGTTCGCGATCGGCGGCATCGACCAAGAGAACGTCGCAAGGGTGATCGAGGCTGGAGCCAGCCGTATCGTCGTCGTCCGCGCAGTGACCGAGACGTCGGACCCGAGAACTGGGGCCGAAGCTCTCTCCCGCTACCTCGCTCGAGCTAGCGGAGCCAGGTCTTGACGATGACCTTGAGGAAGCTCCAGCCGTACTTGAACGGAGGTGGCTTCTTCGTGATGCCACTGGCCCGGGCGCGGACCGTGATCGGCACTTCCTTTATCCGAGCGCGCTGACGTAGCGCCTCGATGATGATCTCGCTGGTCCAGAACTGGTCCTGCTGAAGGATCAGCCTCTGCAGGGTCTGGCTCCGCAGCGCTCGGTAGCCGTTCGACACGTCGGTAACGCGGGTCCCCGTCATCAGCGAGACGAGCCGGGAGAGCACCAGCACTCCCAGGTGGCGGACGTGGCTCTCCTTCTCGTACCTGCCGAGCACGCGTGAGCCCTGGACCATGTCGAACTCGCCGCGGAGGATCGGCTCGACCAGTAGCGGGAGCTCCTGAGGGTCGTGCTGGCCGTCGGCATCGAGTGAGGCCACAACGGCAGCGTCCAGTTTGAGCGCGAGCTCGTATCCGACCCGCACCGCCTGTCCGCCTCCGCGACGTATCGGGAGCCGGGCCACCAACGCACCAGCATCGCGTGCAACCCGCGCCGTCGCGTCGTCAGAGGCGTCGTCGACGACCAGAGAGACGACGGGATGCCCCTCCACCTTCTCCGGCATCTGCGCGAGGACCGCGCCGATGTTCCCGGCCTCGTTGTGAGCCGGCATGACAACCACGACTCGCTCGCCGGCGGGTAGGCCGTCGAGCTCCTCCCTGGTCAGCGAGTTGATGCCCATCCACTCCATGAGCAGCTGGAAGTCGCGGCGCACGACGTCGGTCTCGGTCTGGTTGCGGAGCAGCAGCAGGAGCAGGACGATGTTGCCGAAGAGCAGGACGCCCAAGAGCCTGCGCCCGCCTCCTCTCTGGAAGTTGAAGACGTTGAACAGGGGATCGAACAGACCCGGGAACGTTGCGAGCACCAAACCGACCACCGCGAGGGTGGTCGAGATCAGCATGTTGAGGCGAGTGATGCGTCGCCTGCGATAGCGGTAGACGGCGGAGACGAGAAGGACGGCGGCGAAGATCCCGCCGAGGATCCGGAGCGCGGTCACCTGGAGATCACCTAGAGGTGTGAGGCGTCGGCGGGCGACTCGTCACGAGGACGCCAGCGGGTGCGCGGCATGATGTGCTCCTCGATCACCTTGTTCCTGTACTTGCCGATCGTGTCGAACATGGACTCGATGAGCGTCTCGGACAGGAAGTGCGGCTGCAGGCCGAGATCGAGGAGATGTGAGTTGGTCGCGTTGTAGTAGTGCTCCTCGGACTCTACGCGCGGGTTGTCGACGTGGTCGATCGACACATTGAGTCCGACCTCCTTGCCGGCCCGAGCGACGAGGCGGGCGAGCTCGAGGATCGTGAACTCCTCGGTGAACTGGTTGAAGACCCTGAACTCCCCGGCCGACGCAGGATTGGTGGCGGCGAGCTCGACGCATCGCAACGTGTCGACGATGTTGAGCAGTCCTCGAGTCTGTCCGCCGGCTCCGTAGACCGTCAGCGGATGACCGATCACCGCCTGCAGGCAGAACCGGTTCAGCGTCGTGCCGAAGATCTCGTCGTAGTCGAACCTCGTCGCCAGTCGCGGATCGAGCCTGATCTCGTCGGTGTCTATCCCGTAGACGATGCCCTGGTTCAGGTCGGTAGCCCTGATCCCCCAGATCTTGCAGGCGAGCTGGATGTTCACCGAGTCGTGAACCTTGGACGCGTGATAGAAGGAGCCCGGCTGCTTCGGGAAGGGGAGCACGTCCTTCCGTCCCTTGTGCTCGATCTCGATGAAGCCTTCCTCGATGTCGATGTTCGGCGTCCCGTACTCGCCCATGGTGCCGAGCTTGACCATGTGCGCGTCCGGCGCCAGGTCGCGCATCGCGTAGAGCACGTTGAGCGTGCCGACCACGTTGTTGTACTGGGTGAAGACCGCGTGCTTCTGCGAGACCATCGAATAGGGGGCCGAGGGCATCTCGCCGTAGTGGACGATGACCTCGGGCTCGATCTCTCGGAAGACGCGGTCCACGACCGCGGGGTCGCACAGGTCGCCCTCCACGAACGGGATCTCTTTGCCGCTGACCTCGCGCCAGGCCTCGACTCGAGCACCGAGGCCGTCGGCGATCGGGGTCAGGGAGCCGGTTTCGTTCTCCTCGTGGGCCCGGCGGCGGAGGTAGTTGTCCACGAGGAAGACCTCGTGGCCTCGTCGCGAGAAATGCATCGCAGTCGGCCAGCCGAGATAACCGTCTCCACCAAGGATCAGGACGCGCATCTAGGATCGTTCCTCCGCTTTGGGAGCGCATATTCTACTCACCCCGTGGCCCTTCTCCGTCCTCGCGCTGAGCGCGTCCGAAAGCTTCCTGTTGTCCTTATCGCGGTACTCCTGGCGGCCTCGGCGTGCACGTCGGACGGGCCCGAGCTCAGGGTCGGACCGACGCTCATGCAGATGGCCCGGAGTGTGGGAAGCGACGTGGTCCGAGCCCTCGTGCAGGGATACGTTCCCCACCGTTCCGGAGAAATCCTGCTGGTCCCCGAGCCGTGGAACGTCCTCGGTAACTGGAACGGCGGCGTTCGCGGGTCGGGGGACCCGCGAACGACTCACTCGACCCCGTGGGAGTATCACCAGCGAGTCCCGATATCCCTGTACGGCCCCGGCTACATAAGGAGCGGACGGAAGGTCGATCGACCCGCCTCGGTCGCCGACATCGCGCCCACTCTTGCTGAGCTGCTCCGGATGCCGTTCGAGTCGCAGGGGGAGGTGCTGCGGGAGGCGCTCGTACCGGAACGGGAACGCCCGGATCCACCACGCGCCATAGTCGTGGTGGTCGTCGACGGCGGAGGCTGGAACGTTCTGGAGCGATGGCCCAGGTCCTGGCCGTCCGAGCGGACGCTGATGGAGAGGGGAACCACGTTCACGAACGCCACCGTCGGCTCGGCGCCCTCGGTAACCGCGCCGATCCACGCGACCATCGGGACCGGTCGCTACCCGGCCCAGCACGGCATCTCGGAGAACAGCCTTCGGCTGCCGGACGGCGACCTTGGCGACGCTGTTCTCGACGACGGGGACCTGAGCCTCCTGCGCAAGCCGACGTTTGCCGATGCCTGGGACGAGTCGACGGCCAATCGCGCGTGGGTCGGCATGATCGGGTACGAGGGCTGGCACCTCGGGATGATGGGCAGTGGCGCGATGCACGAGGGTGCGGACAGTGACCTCGCCATCCTGTGGGATCAGAAGGAGGGCGCGTTCTGGACGAACCCGAAGTTCTACGAGGACCTTCCCACCTACCTTCCGGGTCTCTCGGTGCTCTCAGAGGTGATCAGGGATAGCGACTCCTCCGACGGGGCGATCGATGGGCGCTGGCGCGGATACACGCTCGACCCGACTTCGTACCAGTTCAGCGCAGGACCCGCGTTCGCCACGTACCAAAGGGCAGCGGCCGTCGAGATCCTTCGCCAGGAGCCCATCGGCCAGGACGCGATCCCCGACCTGTACTTCGCGGAGTTGAAGACTGGCGACATCGCGGGCCATGTGTGGAACATGACGAGTGGCAGGTTCGAAACGGTCTGGCGCACCCAGGACCGAACGATCGGCGCGATCGTCGACGAGCTCGATCGGCGCGTCGGCCGCGGCAGGTACGTCGTCGCTGTGACGGCAGATCACGGACAGAGCCCCATGCCCGAGGAGGCGGACGGGCTCCGGCTGGACAGGTTCGTGCTCAACGACAACCTGAACGCGCTGTTCGGGGGGATCGAGACGGTGCAGCCGAGCGACGTGTTCCTCGAGACCGAGGCCCTCGAGGACGCGGACCTCGAGGCGATGGCGCGCCATATCGGCGGACTGACCTTCGGCGACGTGATTCCCGACGGCCTGGACAGGTCCGACGTTCCGGTGGAGCTCCTCGCCGTGCGAGTGTTCGCGGCGGCTCTCCCGGGACCGTTCCTGGCATCGCTCAGCGAAGCCGAGATCGACGCGCTGGGACCCGGCCGCTACCCGGAGGGCGACCTGACGTCCGCCCCACGCGGGCTGCCGATCTAGACGTTCAGGTAGGGGTGGTCGGGCTGGGGGATCGGCTCGACCTCGGTGGCAGCGACGACGACCTCCTGGCCGACGGGGTAGAAGGAGCCGCTGACACGAACCCAGTCGTCCTCCTCGAACTTTCCCGGCGGCGCGCCCACGACTCGCACCTGCACGCTTATCGCGTCCGCTACGCAGCACGAGATGATGTAGCGGGTGAGCATGAACTCGTTGGCGGCCTGGCCGTCCCGCAGGGCCACGATCCCCTCGAAAGTGACCGGGCTCCCGGCCCTGTTCACCAGCGAGCGCCGCGCATCCTCGGACCATCCCGCGGCGGCGACAGAGGCCAGGGTGACCTGCCCTCCCGCCTCGAGGCTGGGTGCCGAGGTGACGATCCCGGTGGCCAGAGAGCGCCTCGAGGCGGCGTAGGAGCCGAGGGCGGCAGGCGGCAGCGCGAGGATCGCGACCACCGGAAGCAGCACGAACCCGACAGCCCACGCTGTTCGGCGTGGAAGAGCGGCCGGCTTCAAGGTTCGTGCGTTGGCGAGGCGCCCGATCGCGGCGATCGTCAGAGCGATCGCGCCTACGGGCACGACCCACGCCGTACGGCTCGACAGGTAGAGGGAGGTTCGGTCGGAAAGGATCAGGAACCAGAACAGCCCGCCCCAGGCCGCCAGAGCAATAGTCTGAGCCACTCGAGTCGGGTTCCAACGCGTCATCCGAACACCACCTGGAACCAGAGCGCTCCGGCGAGAGTTACCGCGTAAACCACCGCTGTGATAGTCAGCACGAAGCCGCGTCGGAACGTGCCGCCGTACAGGACCGCGAGCTTCGCGTCGATCATCGGGCCGGCCACGAGGAAAGCCAGCTGCGACGACATGCCGAACTGAACGAACGAAGCGGCGACGAACGCGTCGGACTCGGAGCAGAGGGACAGCAAGGTTGCGAGAACCATGAGCGCCAGGATGTTGAGAACGGGAGTGCCTGCGACGGAGGCGAGCACCTGTTGTGGCAGGAACGTCTGAAGCGCGGCGGCGATCGCGGCTCCGATCACCAAGTAGCGGGCGAGCATCGTGAAGTCGGAGGCGAGATGGCCGAAGTACTCGCTCCATCGCTTCTCCGGCACCTCCCCGTGATCGTGAGGCTCCTTCCGGCGGTCGGCGCGCAGGATCTCCCGGCCTCGGCCCGATCCGATCACCCAGCCGGCCACAATCGCGACCAGGAGCCCGAGCCCGGCCCGGCCGAGAACCATCGGCAGCAAGATGTCTCGCCCGCGGTATGCGACGGCCGTCGCCACCAGTACCACCGGGTTGAGGATCGGAGCGGCGAGCATGAACGTGATCGCGGCCGCGGGGGACATGCCCTTCGAGACGAGCCGGCGGGCGACCGGCACGGAGCCGCACTCGCAGACCGGGAACGCGAAGCCGCCCAAGCCGGCGACGGGTTGCTGGAGCGCGCGCGGCAGTCTGGCGAGTCTCGCGAACACGCTGGCGGGCACGAATACCTCAATGAGCGCCGAGACCGCGGCGCCGAGCACGATGAACGGCAACGCCTCTACCAGCAGCGACGCGAACACGATCAAGAAGTTGCGGAGCGCTGCAACCCCGGCGGCGTCCAGCAGTCGCAGACCGACCGCGGCGGCGGCCAGCGCAGCGCCGACAGCGCCGACCGTGCGCCATCCGCCGGTGCGCGAGGGAGCTGCTTCGATGACGGCCATCAGCAGTACTTCCCGAAGGTTACGGCGATGGAGGGGAAAACGTCGGCGAAGAGGGGCTCGCCGGAACCGGTCTTTACGCGGCGTAGCGCGTCGACCACGCGGTCGTCCGACAGATCCGCGGCGGTCATCGCATCCTGGTCAAGGAAGAACCCGCCGGCCGTCGCCGCCTCGATGACGTCCGCGCCGAGGGTCGTTGACACTTCGGACTCGACCTCGGACAAGGGAAAGGCTCCAGACATGTCAGACCCGTCCGATCCCGTGGAGGTTACGGCCAGGACGAACGAGTCTCCGCTCACCTTCTTAGCTGTGCTCAGGATGCGACCGAGAGCTGTGTCCAGCTTCGGGATCGAACCTGCCATCGCGACCCCGAGCAGGTCGGTGACCTCGTCGCCGCCGTAGCTGGAAACCATCAGCTCACCGGTCGTGCCCGCCTGCACTTCCGGGTCGGGTTCGATGAACACCTCGTCGCGGTCGTGCTCGATGTACCAGTTGCCTCCGATCAGCCCTTGATCGGTCACGTCCGTCCCGATGAGCCCGACCCCAGCCACTTGATCGGTGAGCTCGTCGAGATGATCGCCGAGCGAGGCCACGACGGAGAATGGCGCGCCCTCACTCCACGGCTGAACCACCTCGCCCTGGTCGTTGCGAACCAGCGAGCCGGTGATCCCGTGGTCGCGCGGTAGCGTTCCGGTTCCGATCGTGTTGAGGATGGCAGCGGGGTCCTGGGGAAGCGATCCGGGATCTGCTTGCATCGTCGCAGCCCCATCCTCGATCAGCCCTCGAAGCACCGGCCAGAGCTGGGGGCGCTTTTGCAGCCCGCGGCTCGTGACGCCTTTCCAAACGACAACCACCGCCAGGCGTGGCTTCTCGCTCGAAGCGAGGTTCGGGATGGCTTCCCCGGAACGCACCCGGGGGTCCGGGCGCACCAGACCCATCATCTCGGCGAGGGTTGGTGCCACGGCATCGAGCGTGGTCCCTGCAGGAACCTCCTCACCTGCACGGACGGCGCTTCCGGCGAATACGAGAGGAACCTCGGGAGGCCGCACGCCCCGTATCGAGAGCCACTCTCCCGTGGGGGACTCCACGGCTGTCTTCCCTGCCACCGCCAGGACGTGAGGCGAGCGAGCATCCCGGAAGCCCCGCTCCATCGACGTTCGAAGCTCGGCGGGGAGCGAGCAGAAAGGTACGGGTCCCTGAGCCCGGTCCGGCTCCCGGCACGCGTTGCCCAGGCAAAGGCCCGCGATCACAGCGGCGGGCAGGGCCAGGACGCCTGCGGCGGCCATGGTTAGAAGGAGCCGTTTGCGGGGGAGCACGGCTCATTCTCTCCCGGCTTCCCGAGAAACGGCGTGTACCATCCGGCCCCATGCCTCCCTTCCGCCGGCTGGCAATCGCGCTCCCGATCCTCCTGCTAGCAGCTGCCTGCACAGAGGAGAAGCCGGTTCCGGGCCCGCCTCAGGACTCTCGCACGGTAGAGGAGATGGCACGGGCCGTCGGCTCGGACGTCCTGGGGGCCCTGCACCGCGGGTACTTCCCGGAGACCTCCACCGATATCGCGTTCGTGCCCGAGCCCTACAACGTGGTCGTTCGCTGGAGCGGAGTTGGCCTCGGCACCGGCGACGCCGACCCGAGCACCACTCACCCGACGCCCTGGGACTACCACCAGCGTGTGCCCATCCTCTTCAACGGCGGCTCTTACCGCGGAGATGGTGGTGGGAACACCACGGACCGGGTGGCCGATGTGACGGGGATCCCATCCACCTTTGCCGAGCTCTTGGGGATGGAGGGATTCGGCCAGGGCACCACGTTGCGACTCGGGCCACCTCCCACTGAGCGTGAACGGCCGAGAGCCATCGTGTTGGTCGCTTACGACGGAGGAGGTTGGAATCTTCTCGAACAGTGGCCGAGTGCCTGGCCTGAACTTCACCAGCTGATGACAGAGGGCACCTTGTACACGAACGCGACGATCGGCTCCGCTCCGGCCGTGACCTCCGCCATCCACGCCAACATGGGTGCAGGCACCTACCCGAGCAGTCACGGTGTAGCGGAGATCACGGCCCGGCTGCCGGACGGGTCGGTCGGCGATGTGTTCTTCGACAAGGAGACTGACCCGCGGCTGTTGCTCGATCCGACGTTGGCGGATGAATGGGACCTACGGGTCGACAATCGTGCGTGGATCGGGATGATCGGATACGAGTCGTGGCACCTCGGGATGATGAGTCACGGCGCCCAGTGGCCCGGCGGGGACCGCGACGTCGCGGTGCTCTGGGAGCAGGAGCCCGGGATAGGCGAGTTCTTCACGAACGAGGAGCTCTACGAGCTGCCCGACTACCTGCCCGGCGAGGAGGAGCTGCAGGCGCGGCTCGACGTCCAGGACTCGGAGGACGGGGCGCTCGATGGGATGTGGAATGGCTACGACCTGCAGGACCCGAAGGTCGTGCCGGCGACTCCCGCGTTCGTCGAGCACCAGGGCGAGGCTCTGTTAGAGATGATGAAGCGCGAGCCGTTCGGCGACGACGACGTGACCGACCTGCTATTCGTCGAGCTGAAGCCCACGGACTTCGGCGGCCACCTTTGGAACATGGTGGCCCCCGAAGAAGAGCAGGTGCTTCGCGCGCAGGACACCGTGCTCGGAGAGATCGTGGACACGCTCAACAGCGAGGTCGGAGAGGGGGAGTGGGTGCTCGCGCTCACCGCGGACCACGGACAGACCCCGCTGCCCGAGACCACCGGTGGACTGAGGATCCACCCAGACATCCTCGGAGCGGACATCGACGGGTACTTCGGGCGCAAGATCGTGCAGAAGGTGACGCCCTCGGGGATCTTCCTCCACAACGATGCGATGGAAGCCGCCGGCATAACGGTCGAGGAGGTCGCGCGATTCGTCGGCGACTACCGGTATGGCGACGGGCTACCCCAAGACGCGGACCGCTCGAAGATCCCCCAGGACGAGCTCGATCGCCTGGCGTTCGCAGGCGCCTTCCCGGGGGAGTACCTCGGGGGTCTGACCGATGCCGAGATAGACGCTGCGGGCTCGGGCGACTACCCCGAAGGGGATCTCAGCTCGCCGGCTGACGTTCCTTTCCCGTAGCCGGAAGCTTCCGCGCGGCAAGCGCGATCAGCGCGGCGATCGCGAGGAACACCGCACCAGCGATCACGAGCAAGGGCCTCACGCGCCCGAAGTTCTCGCCGACGAAAAGGAATAGGACGAAGGCGGGTAGCAGCCACGAGATGTTGTACGCGATGTCCTGAAGGCTGAACCCCCGGCCTCGGAACCGGTCGTCGAGCGCCTCCTGCATCATCGTGTCTACCCCGACCTTCCCGAGGAAGAACGCGAGCCCCACCGAGAAGGCCATCAGGGAGATCCCCAGGATCGTCACCCATCCGCCGAACGCGAGCATCCCAACGGCCCCTGCGATCAGCGCGCCGCTGACGATCCGAGCCGGCCGCACCCGTTCCCTCGCAGCGTGAGCGAGGACGAATCCGAGGCCCGCGCCCAGCACCCCGGCGAGCCCGGGGATGGCCGTAGAGGTGAGGCCCTCGGCCTGGATCAGCTCGCGGGACGCGAAGCCGGTCGCCAGAACGACCATGGTCAGCATGCTTCGAACCGTCAGGAAAGAGAGCAGCCCCAGCCTGGCGGCCGCGCGGCGGCCTACCTCGCGGAACCCCTCGAGCATGTTGCCGAACACGCGGCGAAGCTCGTGCGAGAGCGGGTCCTTCTGCGTGTCTCCGGCCAGGCTGCCGACGGCGATCGACGAGGCCGTGGCCAGGGCGTACAGCACCACGCCCCCGATCAGGATGTAGCGCGTCGGCAGGTTGCCCGAGGCGATCAGGCCGACGCCCGCACCGAAGAGCTGGAAGAGGGCGCTTCCGGCCTGTGAGATCGAGTTGCCCTGGAGCAGGTCTTGCCCGCCGAGGATCGAGGGCAGGGAAGCGCTCTTGATGGCGAGCAACAAGCGGGTGCCGGCAAGAACGAGCAGGAGCGATACGTAGAGGGCGGCGTCCCCGATCACCCCGAGACCTAGCACCACGATCCCTGCGAGCACGACGGTACGCACGCCGTTCGCCCAGATGAGCAGCCGCCGGCGGTCGGCGCGATCGATCGCGACGCCGAGGAACGGGCTGAACAGCGTGTACGGCAGGAACGTCAGCAGCACGATCACCAGGGCATCGCGGGGCGATTTGGCTGCCTCGACGTCCAGGCCCTTCTGGCCACCGAACGTGATGAGCTTCGCAACCGACGCCGCGACGAGGCCATCCGCGGCCTGCGCGAGCCACTGCGCCCCCATGAGGAAGGTGAAGTCGCGCTTCTTGAACAGCAGGGCGGTCTCGTCGATCAGCCGAGCCGGAGCCGCGAACAGCTTGTCGCGGCGGGCCCGAATGCTGAGAGGCAGCCGCCAGAAGATCGCGAGCAGACAGGTGATCCCCCAGCACGCCCAGCCGATCGCGGGGCTGAACGGCTGCCGCAGGATCGCCATAGCGAAGACGCCCACGGCCGTAACGCTCGCGATGGAGAACAGCGGCACGAGCGCCAGGGCCTCGGGGAACGACTTCTGCCGGAACCGCCGGTAGAAGAGCCATCCGGGCAGAAGGAGCAGCGCCAGCCTCAGCGCCGCTAGCAGGGTCGAGCCGATGTTCTCGAACGGCCCAGGCGGATCCGCAGTGAACTCCGCGGCCCTGTTCGCTACCTCTGAACCAGCACTTATCGCCTCGGGGGACACATCGGCCGTCGAGAGCGAAGGAGCAATGAACATCCCGCTGGTCCCCATGGCTATGCAAGGTGCCTCGTGGACGATGGCCCCTGGCGGCGGCTGGATAATCGTGTCCGCGCATGACTCGATGAAGTCCTGGTTGGTCGACGGCTCGTTCATGATCCCGGGCAAGAAGACGACGGTTTGGTCCTCTTCCAGCCAGGGCAGTGAGTCACGGGCCGTATCCGATGCGATCGTGTTGTAGACCTCGTTGCCGGGAAGCTCCGTGGCGTGACCCGCCTCCAGGTCCTCGATGCGGCCGAAGAAGAAGTTCACCCTGTTGATGTTGTCGCCGTCTATCCCCGCGTACGTGGCGTTCGCGTATTCCTTGTAGGCGCCGTACGGGATCTGGGCCTCGCCCTGCGAGTCCACGACGAGGACCGCCTGAGCGTCGGGGTCGGCATCGAGATAGCCGTTGAGCGCAGCCGTCGTCGTGCGGATCTCGGGCGTCAGCCAAGTGGAGCCCTCGTTCCATGCCGTGAGACCACGGAACCACCAGCCGCCGAGGAGGGCGATCACCGCGACCAGCGCGAGGACACCCAGGCGTTGGCCCCCGACACGTCTCGCCCAGGCGATGAAGATCAACATCCCGAGGGCGGCCAGTGACAGGGGAGCGAGCGTCGCGTTGAAGAAGCGGAAGTACGGGTAGGCGGCCCCGATCAGGAAGCCGAGCATCCCGAGCAGGGGAAGGGTCCACGACACGGTCACCTCGGCGAAGTACTCGCGGCCCTTGGCTATCTGCCTGAGCAGGTGAACGAATCCGGCGAGCATCAGGCCCGCCAGCGCGGCCACACCGAGCATCACGAGGATGTTGGGGGCCGTCGCCTGGTCGAACGGCTGGAGGTTCTTGAGCACGCCGACGCTTCGATTTACGAAGTAGTCGACGTCGGCCGGAGGCGGCACGGCGGCGTCGCTGAACGACGACGTCGGGCCCCATAGGCCACCCATCCAGAACGCGGCCGTCATGATCACGCCGACGGTTCCGGTCGCGATGACCAGGCCCTCGGATCGCAGCGCCGCGATCAGCGAGCGCTCTCGGATCCATCTGTAGACCGCGACGGCGCCGAGCGAGAGCAACAGGATCACGAGCGTCGTCGGGTGGCTCAGGCCGGATAAGAAGAAGAAGATCGTCACCGCGATGCGGGCTCCCCAAGACTCGGGCATGCGGTCGAGCAGCACCAGCGCCCCTGCCAGCAGCGCCAGCGTCATGAAGTTGTCCATGTAGCCGAAGAACCGCTGCAGCAGGAACAGTGCGGGGATGCTCAGAAGGGTCAGGTAGAAGAGGAGCCAGTTACGTCTGTGTCTCCACGCGAACGCGGCCATGCCGGCCGCGCAGAGCACCCGGAAGATGATCGAGAGCACGATCGTCGGAACGGACGCATCCACCCCACCGACGGTCCGCAGCAGCGCGCCGGTGACCGGCTCGGCGATCCGATATCCGCCGGCGAGCGCACCGTCGGCGCCGCGGAGCTCGATCAGCGAGCCCGGGTCCTCTTCCAGCAGGTACTCGACGCGCCACTGGTAGAAGGCCGTGTCGAACGCCGGCACGGCTCGGGACGAGTCGTTGATGAACTGCCAGCCCATGGCCAGCAGGATCACGCTCACCACGCCGACGGCCGCCCAGCTACGCCCGGCCTTGGTCACGGCGACCCCTCCACGCAGGGCAGGTTCTCGAGCACGTTGCCCGGGAACGCCGCGGCGAACATCAGGTCCCCCGCCTCGCCGGCGGGGACCGTCGACGGGTCGACGGTGTTCTCGGCACGCGTGTAGGCCATCAGGTAGGCGGAGATGTCCTCGAGGGTGTGGCCGTGCTCCTCGAGCTCGGGGAGGTCCACCCAGGTCTCGGTGACGCGCGGGGCCTGGATCACCGGACGATCATCGCCATCTCCGTCGAACTCCGTCAGCAGGTCTCGGGCGAGCTCGAAGTTGTCGATCACGTACGCTCCGGTGGTCTCCGGGCGCGGCGTGGATCCGTGGTCGGCAGTTAACGCCATGACCCAGTCTCCTTCGCCGACCTCCGCGTTGAGGATCTCGATCAGGTCGCCCAGCTCCCGGTCGCTTCCGGCAACTGCTTTCTCCATCTGAACGCTCGGGAACGAGAACTTGTGACCCACCTTGTCGATCTGCTTGTAGTTGACGTACAGCAGGTCCGTGACGTCGTCCTGGCCGAACTTCTCGTTCTCGATGACGGTGGCGATCACGTCCGTCTGATAGTCCGCGTACGCGGGCGCGTGCGTGAGGCTGTCGGGGGTGGTGAGCGGAAGGCCGAACCACTCGCCATCGACCGTGCCGTCCTCGCGGTCGGCGTTCGGCTCGATCTCGTCGAAGCCGGGGTGGTCCGCCACGTAGCTCGGCAGCGAGTAGTACTGCTGGTTGGTTGCGGCCAGACCCCATTCCCCGGCTCGTTGTGCACCCGCGAAGTCCATGTCGCCGCCCTCCCAGAGCGCGCCGTGTCCGATCATCCCCAGAGTTCCCTCGGCTCCGACCATCCCTATCACCGGTCGGTTGTCGAGCGCGACATCGTAGACATCCGCGAGGCTGGGACCGAGCAGCAACGTGGCGCGCTGGAACGCGTTGGGATCGACGTCCTGCTCGATCCGGAACCTGAGGTCGACGATGCCGTGATGACGAGGGAACGCCCCGGTCCCGATGCTCGAGTGGATCGCGGGCGTCACCGACGGTGACGAGCCCACGGTGGCGTTGTCGTACCAGACGCCATCCGGGATCAGATCCCTGACGATCGGCCACGAGCGCGGGTACTCGGTGAGGACGTCGCGGCCTCCGCCGTCCCAGACCACGGTGAGGATCAGCTTCGGCGGATCCGAGGCCGGGTCGAGAGCCTCGGTCAGCGGCGCGCCGTCGGGAGCGTCGAAATCGAAGTCGAGCATCTCGGCGTACGTGGGAGCCAGATCGGCGACGGTGGTCTTGCGCGAGACCTTCCCGGTCGCGGGCACGTGGCCCGGACCGTAGAGGAACAGCGGGACCTCCTGCAGGTAGTCCCACGGGCCGGAGTGCGAGGCGAAGTTGCCTACGTAGTTCGGCTCCTGCGGAACGAACTGGATCTCACCCGAGCGCTCGGGGTGGTAGCCGTTGTACACGCGCTGGATCTGCTCGCGCGGCAGGTCGCAGGCGATGCGGGCGAAGCGCCCGAGCGCGCCCGAGGTCGCCGGTGACGGCGACGAGGACTCGACCGTGACGGTCGGGGAAGGTCCGTCGGTGCGCGGGGGCGTCGAGCTGTTGCATGCCGCGGCCGCGCTCGCCAAGACGATCAGGAGTACGCGCGCGCGCGTGATCAACAGCCGCTCAAGGGATGCGGAGACATACGGATGCGGGAGTCTATCGAGGCGGGGTATCAGCGTCAGACCTGCCTTGACTCCTCGATGTCCCCGGAGTACCGTGACAGGTCCACTCGAACATATGTTCGAGCGGATGAGGGGGAGAACGACGGTGGCGAAGCGGTACGACGAGGAGGTCAGGGTTGAGCGCGATGCCGGTATGCCGGCGGCGTTCCGCTGGCGCAAGCGCCACTACGAGGTCGCGGACGTGATCGGCCGCTGGCGCATCGAGGGGCGCTGGTGGGAGGACGGGCGCGACCGCGAGTACTGGAGGATCGAGGCTCGCGGGGGAGTCGTGTGCGACATCTACCAGGACCGCCGCTCCGGCCGCTGGCATCTGGAACGGATCTGGGACTAGGCCTCTTCGGGCAGACAGGGGAGGTCGAGCAGGGCCCGGGCGGGGAAGGCCGCCTGGAAGACCTTCGCGCTCGGGTCGGGGATCGGCAGGCCCGGCACCGGTAGCTGCTCCTGACGCAGCGTCATGATGAACTTCGCCACGTCGTCGAGCGTGTGGTTCTGCTCCTCGAGCTCGGGGACGTTCATGAAGATCTCGGTCTGCTTCACCTGCTCGATCACCGGCACCTCGTCGCCGTCGGAGTCGAAGCGCTCCTGGATCGAGGAGTGGAGCCTCTCCGCGGAGATCTGGAACGCGCCGGTCGCCTGCGCGCTCTTGAGCGATCCGTGGTCGGCGGTGACCAGCACTACCCACCTGTTCTCGCCGACCCGATCGTTGAGGAAGCCGATCAGCTCCTCGAGCGAGTCGTCCTGGGCGGCGACCGCGTCCTGCATAGCCGGATCCTGGATCCCGTAGAGGTGCCCGAGCGTGTCGATGAGCTTGTAGTTGATGTAGAGGAGGTCGGGCGTCTCGTCGGCGCCGAACCCCTCGCGCTCGATCAGCTCCTCGACCAGTCGTGTCTGGTACGGGACACGCGCGGGCGTGTGGAAGCCGTCGAGCAGCTCCTCTGAGTCCTCGAACGACCGGCCACGCCACTGGCCGTCGCGTTCGCCGTCCGCGGCATCGAGGTTCACGTCGTCGAAGTAGCTGGCGAGCGGCGGGAGGTCGTTCGCGTACTGCGGGTACTCGTACCACTCGTCGAAGCCCTCGGGGAGGTTCCACGCGACGCCCTCGGCTCCCAGGGTCGTCGCGTTACCCGGTGTGCGCACTACGGCGATGTCCTTGTCCCCGCCCTCGACGAAAGCGCCGCGGCTCATCATGCCGAGCTGGATCGGCACCGTGCCCGACACGCCGATCAGCGGCTCGTTACCGCGCTCCTGGTCGTAGTGGTCGGCGAAGGTCGGAAGCATGATCTCGCGCGGGCCGTCCTTCCACGGCGAGATGATCTCCCCGTCGATGCGGAGGCTGTGGCCGACAAGTCCGTGATGCTGGGGGAACGCACCCGTTCCGATCGTCGCGTGGTCCTGTGCCGACGACGTGGGGGAGGACCCGACGGTCGCGTGCTCGTACCACGCGCCCTGCGGTCGCAAACCATCGAGGGTCGGCCACGCATCCGGCCACTGATCGAGCACGTTGCGCCCCGCGCCGTCCCAGACCATCACGATCGCGAGCCGAGGCGGCTCCGGGCGCTCCTCCGCGGGGACGACCCCGTCGAGCATCGGCTCGCCATCGACGGCGTCGAAGTCAGAGCCGAACAGATGACCGAGCGTCGCCGAGATGTCTGCGAGGGTTACCGGCTCCTGCACGGGACCGACCGCCTTTATGTAGCCGGGCCCGTACCAGAACATCGGAACGTCGGAGGTGAAGTCCCACGGCCCGACGTGCGGGAGGCCCGAGCCGACGAAGTTGGGAACCTTGGGCAGGATCTGCACGTCGGCGCTCCGCTCGGGGTTGTAGCCGTGAAAGATGCGCAGCAGCCACTGCGGTGGCAGCCCACAGGCCGTCTCCTCGGCGAACCCGCTCGGAGCCTCCGGGGATGCGGTGACGCTTCCCGTCCCGCTCGCCGTGGGCGCGACCTCATCCCGCGGCTTCTCGCCCTCGTCCCCGCACGCGATCGCGAGCAGGGTCAGCACGACGAGACAGGAGAGGGCTCTTCGGGGAGACATGAGAGCCGTAACCGTATCAACCAAATGAACGCACGTCGGGTGCGGGGCGCCCTATCATCGCTGCGTGGCAACCCCCGAGGAACCACGTCCGGAGACTCGCGAGGCCCTGGAGCGAGAGCTGTACTGGGCCGGCGGCGATGAGTCCGCCGCGCTGACCCCTACCTCGGAGCTCAGGGCCAGGCTGGAGGACATCGCCGAGACGCTCCACCGGCAGTGGGGCCAGGCGGCCCCCTGGGGCGACCCCCTGCTCACGGGTGGTTCGGGGATCAAGCGCCGCCTGAAGATCATGCTGTTCCGCCTGCTCCGGCCCATCAGCCGCCGCTACGACAGGATCACGGCCGAGCTTGCCTCGATCGGCGTCGGGCTCGCCGACAGGCTCGCTAGAGCCGAGGAGGACCTGCGCCGTCAGGAGGAGGAGCTCGCGCTGCTGACCCGGCGTATCAGGGAGCTGGGATCCGAGCGCGAGGCCACGCATTGAGGATCGCCATCTGCCACCCGCAGACGCCTTTCAGTCGCGGGGGAGGCGAGTACCACACGGAGGGGCTCGCAAAGGCGCTGCGGCTTGAAGGGCACGAGGTCGACATCCTCCCGATCCCCTTCAAGTGGTATCCGCCATCCGAGCTCGTGCATCAGATGGCGCTGTGGCGGAGCCTCGACCTCTCCGAGGCGAACGGTATGCCGATAGACATGGTCATCGCGCTGAAGTTCCCCGCCTACCTGGTTCGCCATCCCCGCAAGGTCGCGTGGCTCATCCACCAGCACCGCGCGGCTTACGAGCTGTGGAGCCATCCCGTCTTCGGAGACCTGGCGATGTATCCGGAGGGGGAGCGGGTCCGCGAGATGATCTGGAAGGCCGACCGCGCCGGGCTCGCCGAGGCGCGGAGCATCTTCACGAACTCCGCGAACGTGCGCGACCGGCTTCGCGAGAGCCTGGGCATGTCGGCGGAGCCCCTGTACCACCGCTCACCGCTGACCGAGGCGCTCCTGGCCGAGGAGCCGGGAGGGACCGGCGACTACGTCCTGTTCCCGAGCCGCCTGGAGCCGTTGAAGCGACAGGCGCTCGTCGCCGAGTCGATGCGCCACGCGCGAAGCGGCGTCCGGCTCGTGCTCGTCGGCAGCGGCTCGGACGAGAAGAAGCTCAGGCGGCTGATCACGCAGCGGAACCTTGGGGACCGGGTGACTCTGGAGGGCGGCGTCTCCGACGAGCGCCTCGTCGAGCTGTACCGCGGAGCGCTCGGCGTCTATTACGGCCCCTACGACGAGGACTACGGCTACGTCACGCTCGAAGCCATGGCGGCGCACAAGCCCGTCGTGACACTGACCGACAGCGGCGGGCCGCTCGAGCTGGTGCGCGACGGGGAGAACGGGATCATCGCGGCCCCCAAGCCCCGCGAGATCGCCGGAGCGCTCGACTCGCTGGCTAACGACCCGGACGTTGCCGGCGCGATGGGCGAGGCGGGGCACAAGCTCCTTATGGATACCGTCCCGGCCTGGCCCGAGGTCGTGGCCCGGCTGCTCGGCTGATGGCACGCGTCGCCTACCTGTCCCCGATGCCTCCTGCGCCGACCGGGATCGCCAGCTACTCCGCGCAGGTCGTCGCGTCCCTGAAAGAGATCGACTTCCACAAGCGCAACCGACTCGACGTGATGTGGCCCCTCGATCCGAGGGTCGACGAGTCCGTGGCATCCGCGGACCTCGCCGTCTACCACGTTGGCAACAACGCGGAGTTCCACGGCGAGATCTATCGGCTCGCGATCCGTCATCCCGGCCTCGTGGTCCTGCACGACCTCGCCATCGACGACCTGGTGCGCTGGTTCCGGGACACCGGTGACCCACTGGGCACGCGCGCGGCCGCTGAGGCCGAGCGCGCGCGGCTGTATCTGTATGAGTCGCGGCCCGACATCCAGGGCCCGCTCGAGACTCCCTGGTGCGCCCACCTGCTCCGTCGAGCGCGCGGAGTGGTTGTTCACTCCGAGTTCGGCAGGACGTACATGGAGGGGACCGGCTCGAGGACGCCCGTGTTCGTGGTGCCGCACCCGGTGATAGCTCCTCCTCGCGCCGCCAGGAAGGCGGAGAAGCGCGCGCGCGAGCTCCGGCAGGGACTGGAGGGAAAGCTCCTCGTCGGGGTGCTCGGTGACATCGGAGCTTCGAAGGGGATTGACGCGGTGCTGGACGCCGTCTCGAGCATGGACGACGCGCATGTCGCGATCGTCGGCAGGAGGATCCCGGGCTACGACGTGGACGCCGCGATCCGCGACAGCCGCATGGAGGATCGGGTCACGGTTGCCCCGGACGTCGGCGAGCGGGACTTCTACGCGTGGCTCCACGCCTCGGACGTGGTCGTCAACCTGCGTCACCCGCACCGGGGGGAGGTCAGCGGCACTCTCGTTCGGGCGATGGCCGCGGGCAAGCCCGTGATAGTCCAGGCGGTGGGCACGTATCTCGACTACCCCGACGATGCGGTGGTCCGCATCCCCGCCGGCGAACCCGACGCCCTTGCACTGGGCGAGGCGCTGTCCAGGCTGAGCGAACCCTCGTCGCGCGATGCGGTGGGCGGCCGCGCCCGCGAGGAGGCCGACAAGCTGCGAGCCGAGAGAACCACCGCCCGCGGCTACGAGCACGCGATCGAGTCAACGCTTCAGCTCCTGGGTGACCCCATGCGCTGGGCTATCGCGCGCTGGGCGACCGCGCTGGCTCCGAGCGGCCCGTCGGACGGCGGCGTCGACCTGGCGTTGCCTCACCTGGAAAGGCTGCGTGAGCTGGCGGAGGTGGAGACCGGAGTGTCGTGGGCCGGCTCACCCGGGCGGTACGGGGCCTAGCGCCCGTTCCAGCGAGTGCTGGACGTGGTTGCGGCGCAGTGGTTCAGGTCGTCGACCGACCCACGGGGTGAGAACGCCTTGTACGTTCCCCGGACGTCGGGGATCCGGACCCTGAACCCGCCGGCTTCGTGCGTGCTGGTCCTGTCGACGAGCTCCCACCGGGCTCGCTCCCGGATGTAGATCCGGATCGGCGCACGCCCGGCGCACGCCGTGTACCCGTCCATGGCGCTCATACGTCCCGATGCGATCAGGTGGCCCTTCAGGTGAAGAGTGAGCGTCATCGCGTGCACGAGCCTCGTGGGCGCGGCCACGGGCGCGGCCTGGACGCTGTCGTCACCGAAGTTCGGAGTGCCGTCCAGGGCGTTCGACATCGTGGACGCCTTCTGGTGGAGCGTCGCCGCCGTGGCGCCGAAGTAGGGACCGTAGATGACGTCCGGCTCGTTGTCGTACGCGTAGCTTATGAGGGAATTGAGATAGGTCTCCGCGACGATCCACCCGCCGCCGCTCGAGCCGAAGGTCATGTCACAGCCGATCGCCATCGTTCCGGGCTCGAACGGGTCCTCGTACCCGTATGCCGACTCGCACACCCACTGCTTCTCGCCGTCGAATGGGGCTGTCCCCGGATACCCGTACGCGTTGAACCCCTGTACCGGCGACTGCCCGGTCAGGATCCCGCGCGCGCCGACCACGTCCTCGATCCTCTGCCCCTGGGGGTTCGGCGCGACGACCAGCGCCGCCATGTCGTACGCGGAGGTGTAGCCCTGCGACCAGCCGGTCGGTACGACGCCTCCCGTGACCGGCCACTCCCCGTAAGGGGCGCTTCCCCGGTCGTAGCCGGGGATGAACTCGATGCTCCTCGACCAGCCTCCCAGCTCGCGGTTGAAGACGCAGTGGCCGGCGGTCCACACGACACTTCGGTTGGTGCTCGTCACGACGGTGCCCGAGCAGGCGTACCGGCGCCCGTTGGCGCCAACGCCAAGGATCACGCCATTGGTCCGGAATGGCGCCTCGCTGGGGGCGGCCACCTCGTGACTCACGAATGGGATCGAGCCCGCTCGGGCGGCGCTACCGCTGGTCGGTGACGTGGGCGCGAGCGCGAGAGGGCTTCCGGCCGCGTCGCGGGCCGTGGTCGAGCTCGCGAAGTCGTCGGCGGAGAACGAAAGCGGCCCCGCGGTGCGGATCCGCTGGCTGGTCCAGAACCCTCGGACGGCCGCCGGGGCCTGTTCCTGATCGAATGAGAGCGTCTTGCTCTGGGCGGCCGAGGCCTGGCCCTGGGGGAGTGCGAGCAGGACGAGTACGGCGAACAGGGTCGCCGATATGAGCTTCCGTCCTGCTCCGAGCAAAAGAAGAACCCCCTCCGAGTTTCCACCGGATCGCGAGCATCCGTCCCCAGGCGAGTATGAGGGAGCAAGTCCGCCTAGGGAATGGCCCATAAGGACCATTTGTCCTCACCTGAAATGACTAGGGGTGACTAGTCAGGGGTAGCGGATCTTGGGTGGCTCGGGGTCGAGCTCGTCGGGCCACTCGGGGAACTCCAGGGGGAACTCGTAGAACTTGTTCGTGGCCTTGACCTTGGGCAGAGGGTCGGGATCCCGGGGCTTCTTGTCGAAGTCGAAGACGTGCTCGAAGTTGTGGACCTTGTCGTAGCGCTCGGTGAGGTAGTCGAGGCCCCAGTTGTCGGCGACGAACTTGAGCGGCGAGGTGAACTCGCCGAGGCCGTCGTCGATGTAGCCCTTCTTCGCGTACGGCGAGATGACCAGCATGGGCACCCGGAACCCCAGGTCCCAGGAGTCGATCTTCGGGGGAGTGACGTGGTCGTAGAGCCCGCCCCACTCGTCCCACGTGATGAAGATCGCGGTGTGCTCCCACATGTCGCTCTTCATCGTCTTGTTGACGATGTCGGTGATCCAGTTCATCGCGTGCTTCGTGGAGAACGGCGGGTGGTCCGAGAGCTGGAAGCGCGGCGTGATCCAGGTGACAGAGGGCAGCGCGGAGGCCTCGATGTCGCGGAACAGGTCGTCCACGGGCCAGATGTGCTCGTCCCACATGTCCTTGTCGCTGAACACCGGCTCGATCGCCGAGTAGGCCTGCCAGATGTAGCCGGCCTGGTGTGGGTTGGCGGAGTATGAGGCCCAGTCGATGTCCTTCTCCGACAGCTGCTCTCCGACCGTGGGGAAGCGGAAGCAGGTGGTGTGCTTGGTGATGTTGCCCACCTCGTCCTTGACCAGTACGAACACGTTGTCGCCGTAGGCGTCGCAGCCCCACGACTTGAAGATCAGTGGCTCGTCGCTCCCTGCCGGGTCGGGAACGCGCTTGACCATGATGTTCTCGGGGTTGTCGATCGCCCCGCCGGACTGTCCCGAGATCCAGAACAGGTGGTTGTTGAACGACGGCCCCGAGGCCGAGGCGTAGAAGTTGTCGCACAGGACGTTGTTCTTGGCCCAGTGGAAGTAGTTCGAGACGTCGTGCTCCGGGAACGAGGAGTACGAGTAGTAAGGCCCGTAGTCGCCCTGGGCGAACCCGTCCATCGCCCCACCGTTGTAGGAGTCGAGCCAGGCCGTCAGGTCGTGGGGCAGGTCCCCGGGAAGCCACTCCGGGCAGTCCACCAGCGGCACCTCACTGCCCCAACGCACGCCGCTCGATGCCCCGTTCGCGCCCGGGAAGCGGCCGAACAGGTTGTCGAAGCTCCTGTTCTCGAGCATCACGTAGATCACGCGCTTGATCGGCCACTGGGTGTCCAGAGACAGGGGATCGGTGCCGAACGTTGGGCGAGGCCGCGGGTTCGTCGACAGCTTCGTGCCGGTGCACGCGCCGAGGAACACGCCCGCGGCGGCGGCGGCCGAGCGAGACATGAACTCGCGACGCGTTATTCGGCTCGGATACATGGCTTGGCTCCGGGGGGTCCTGAACGGAGAGCCCAATATACTGGCCCGGTTCATTTGCGCATGAAGACCCTCCCGTTCGCCGCCAGCCTGCTTCTCTTCGCCCTCTCCGCTTGTGGAGATGAGGCGGCTCCACAGCCTGCCCAACCCGCGGAACCGACCCAGCAGATGCCCTCGCCGGCCTCGTCTCCTCTAGGCGAAGGCGTCGAGGCACCGACCGCCACGGTGGCTTGCGTGAACGGCTGGAGCGAGCCGACGGAGCCCGAGCAGCGAGAGCTGCCGTTCCACGTGATCCGGCGAACCATGAAGGTCGACGGGGAGTTCGATATCGAGGAGATGCGCTACTTCGAGGGGCCCGAGTCTCCGCCCTCGACCAAGGGCTACCTGCAGCGGGTGGATCGCTGGTACGTGAAGGCCTCGCTAGAGGGGAAGCGCTCTTTCCGAGCCCGCTGGCTGATCGAGGAGCGCGCTTTCGGGTCCGCAGTGGTCGCCGTGGCGCCGTTCGAGAGCGGCGAGTTCGTCTCGCCCGACTGGCTGGGGTTCCAGTACGAGGGACCGGACGCTCCGCGCGTCCGCTACCCGGACCTGCCCGGCAAGTGGGCGGGGATTCCTTACGACTTCGTGACCGGCCTAGAGCCGGAGACCGGCGACAAGGTATTCAAGTTCCCCGGCCTCGGCCCCGAGGTCGCCGGCTGCCTGACCGGCACCTAGGTCCTCCCTTGCGGAATGTCACCCCCGGGGCGTAGCCTCTCAGGGTACTCGAACATACGTTCGAGAGGCCAGGGGGCGGCGGGATGTTCGTACATCTGCACTGCAGGTCGTACTTCTCGCTGAAGGACGGCGCCTACTCGCCAGAGGACCTCGCGCTGCGCGCCGCCGAGCTCGGTATGCCGGCGGCGGCGATGACCGACCGGGACACCCTGCTCGGCGCCGTGCGGTTCACCGACGCCTGCTCGCGGGTTGGTGTCAGGCCGATCCTCGGCGCGCAGCTGACGCTCGGCGAGGATCGCTCGGAGCGAGTGGTGCTGCTCGCCAGAGACGCGGCCGGTTACGCGAACCTGTGCCGCCTGATCTCCTCGGCGCACTCTCGCGGCCAGCGAGGAGAGCCGTGGCTGTCCCCGCGCGAGGTGATGGAGCGGGCGGAGGGGCTGGTCTGCCTGCTCGGCCCCGAGTCGCCGCCGGGACGGGCCGCGCGGATCGGCCGTCCGGGCGCCGCGCGGGAGCTGGCGCGGCCGTGGCGGGAGGCGTTCTCGCCGTGGTGCTTCGTCGAGGTCCGAGACCTGCTGGAGCCGGGGGGCTCGGGCGAGGTTCGCCGGCTGCTGCGTCTGGCGGCGGAGGCCGAGCTGCCCGCGGTTGCCACCAACGCGGTTCGACACCTGGTCCCGGATGACGCGTTCCTCGCCGACGCGCTCGAGTGCATGCACGAGATAGCGCCTGTCGCGGAACATCACCTGACCCGGTGGAACACTGAGGGCTATCTCAAGCCGGCGCCGGCGATGCGCGCGCTGTTCGCCGACCGGCCCGATCTCTGCGACAACTCGGTTCGGATCGCCGAGGCGTGCGAGTTCGACCTCCGGCTCGGCGGCGCGCACTTCCCGGACTTCCCGACGCCGGCGGGCCGCAGCGCCACCTCGCTGCTCGCCGAGAGGTGTCACTCGGGGCTGACGCGCAAGCCGATGCGCAGGACGTGTGAGGTCCTCGATCGTCTGGACTTCGAGCTCCAGGAGATCCGCAAGATGGGTTACTCGGCTTTCTTCCTGACCGTCGCCGACATCACCGACGAGATACGCCGTATGGGGATCCGCGTGGCGGCGCGTGGCTCGGCGGCGGGCTCGCTGGTCTGCTACCTGACAGGCATCTCGGAGGTGGATCCCGTCCACCACGGCCTTCTGTTCGAGCGATTCATGAATCCCCTTCGGGAGGACCTGCCGGACATCGACATAGACGTCGAGGCGGCGCGGCGCGAGGAGGTCTACGACATGGTCCTCGCTCGCCACGGCAAGGACCGGTGTGCGTGCGTGACAATGGTCGACACCTACCGCGCCCGCGGCGCGATCCGCGAGGTGGGAAAGGCGCTCGGTTACCCAAACGACGAGATAGACCGCGTGGCCAAAGCGTTCCCTCGCATCGGAGCGAACCGGATTCGGGA
>JBOGVX010000078.1:0-13745 GCA_050693165.1 Actinomycetota bacterium
GACCTAGGCCATCTTGACGGAAAGCTTCGGGTGACATTCGACCTCAAGGCGATCCCGCTGCTCGAGGGGCAGTACTTCCTGACGATCGGCGTCAGGGACCGCACCAGCGAAGTGGTCTACGACTGGCACAACCGCCGCTATCCGTTCGATGTCGTGCGCAATGTGAAGGGCGGGCTCGTGATACCCGTCGACGTTCGAACGGAGCAGCTGTGAGCCGGGTCCTTGTCGTCGGGCCCTACCCGCCGCGAAGGTGCGGAATCGGCGCCTATGCCGCCGCGCTGAACGAGCGGCTCCGAGAGAGGGGCGACGAAGTCACGGTGATCGCGCCGCTCGACGGCGAAGCCGACGTGCGTGTGCCCTTCGAGGGCGGCAGGCCTTTCCGCGAGGCCGCCCGTCTCGCTCCGGTGTTCGACCGGATCCTGATCCACTTCCAGCCGGCCCTGTACTTCAAGCCCCGAGCCCCGATCTCCAAGATACGGACCTCGCTGGCTCTCCTGCGGCTCTGCAAGGACCACGCGAGCACGGAGATCCTCGTTCACGAGGCCGATACTCCGATCCGCTGGCGACCCGACTACATCCTGTTGCGCCAGGCTTTCATGGCCGCCCCGCTTCTCATGTTCCACACCGAGCGAGAGCACGAGCACCTCGAGCGCGCATACGGGATCGAGGTCAGCGCCAAGCTCGTCGACCACAGGGACGGGATTTCGCTGAAAGCACGTCCCTCCCGGAGCGAGGCCAGGAAGCAGCTCGATCTGCCAGCAGGGGAGAGGATCTTCGTCGCCCCGGGCTTCATCCATCCCGACAAGGGACTCGACCGGGCGATCGAGGCCATCCGCAGGACCGGCGTCGGACGACTGTTCGTGGTCGGCTCGGTGAAGGACGCGACGCCCAGGAATCTCGCGTACGCGAAGAAGCTGCGTGACGATGCGGGCGAAAACGTGACATTCGTGGAGCGCTTCCTGGACGAATCAGAGCTCGATGCCTGGACGGCCGCGGCCGACGCCGTGATCCTTCCCTACCGCAGGTCGTGGTCCTCGGGCGCTCTTGCTCGTGCCCAGTCGCTGGGGACGCCGGCGATTGTCAGTGCGGTCGGAGGCCTGCCCGAACAGGCAAGTGACCGCGACGTCGTCGTCCGGAACGACAGCGAGCTCGACGAGGCGATCCTCGGAGGCGGCGAAGCAGAATGAGGATCCTGCGAAGGAATACGCCGTCACGGAAGCACACGAGCCCGCTCGACATCGACTACGAGCCGGAGATCCCGGCGGGGGAACGAAGGAGAGGGAAGATGTGGCTGATCCTGGTCATCCTGCTGTCGGTTGGTCTCGCGGCTACCGCTCAGCTGACACTGAAATACGGGGTGGACCGCGTAACGAAACACGGCCCCAGCGGTGAGGTCTCCGGCATCGTGTTGAGCGAGCCGGTGAGCTCCGCCGTCCGCGTTGCCAAGGAGCCATTCATCTGGCTCGGGCTGGCCCTTTTCGGCATCTCGGCCGCGGTCTGGATCATCGTGCTGTCGCGCACGCAGCTTTCGTTCGCCTATCCGTTCGCCGCGCTCACCTACGTCATCATCCTGCTGTTCGATCGGATCTTCCTCAAGGTTCACCAGCCCGGACTCCGATGGGCGGGCGTGGCTCTGATCGTGTCGGGGATCGTTCTCATCTCCCGGACTCCCAACTGACCGCATGGGGCTCGACCTCGCCGTCGTCGTCGTCAACCACAATGCCGGCCCTTTCCTGCGCCGCTGCATGGAGTCACTGGGCACGTCGGCGGGCGATGCTCGCATCGAGGTCGCCGTGGTTGACAACGACTCGAGTGACGGAAGCCCGGAGGAAGCGCTCGAGGAGCGCCCGGATCTGCTCCTGATCCGCAACGGCACGAACCGCGGGTTCGCTGCCGCGGCCAACCAGGGGATCGCAGCTACCACCGCGCCCTTCGTGCTGCTCCTCAATCCCGACGCCGAGGTCGTGGGCGGCACTCTCGGCGCGCTCGTGAAGGTGGCTCGCGAGCGGCCGCGCGCCGGGGCGATCGGAGCGCTCGTCCGTAACCCCAACGGCTCCCTGCAACCTTCGGCGAGGAGGGTCCCGAGGCTTGGCGAGGCTCTGGGCCACGCGTTCCTCGGGCCGATCGCGCCCAACAATCGCTTTACTCGCTCCTACACCATGGCCGGCTGGGACCGCGCCACCGAGCGAGAGGTCGAGTGGGTGTCCGGGTCAGCGATGCTCCTGCGTCGCGAGGCGCTCGATCAGGTCGGTGTTCTCGATGAGGGCTACTTCATGTACGTCGAGGACGTGGACATATGCACACGGCTCCGCAACGGGGGATGGCAGGTCCTGTTCTCGCCTGAGCTCGAGGTGGTCCATCAGATCGGCGTCTCCACCCAAGGCCAGCGCGGTCGCATGGCATTCGCGCACTCTCGGAGCATCTACAGGTACTTCTCGAAGTACCGGGCCGGCGGGGTGAGGGTGCTCCTCAAGCCCTTCGTCGCAACCGCATTGTGGCTGCGAGCACTCATGATGTCCGCGCTTCCCCGGAGGCGAGATTGAAGGCGGTCGTCCTGGTTGGCGGGGAGGGCACCAGGATGCGCCCGCTCACCGAGACGATCCCGAAGCCCCTGCTTCCATTCATGAACAGGCCGTTCCTGGCGCACGTGCTCGACCATCTGGCCCGGCATGGCGTCGATGAGGTCGTGTGCTCTTCGCCCTACCTCGAGTCGGTCTTCCACGAGTTCCTGGAGTCCCGGCGCGATCTGGCTCCCCGCGTGCGGTGGGTGACCGAGGAGAAGCCCCTCGGGACCGCGGGGGCCATCGCCGGCGCGCGTGAGCTCCTGGACGACACCTTCTTCGCTCTGAACGGCGATGTGCTGACGGACCTCGACCTGGGTGCGCTCGCCAGCCTCCACCGGGAGCGCGGGGCGGTGGCCACCATCGCGCTCACGCGGGTCGAGGACTCACGACCGTTCGGACTCGTGGAGACCGATGACGACGGCCGGGTCCTCGCGTTCCGCGAGAAGCCCGAGGAGCTGGTGCCCGGGACGATCAACGCCGGCACATACGTCCTCGAGCCCTCCGTGCTGGATCGGATCCCTGCCGGCGAGATGGTCTCGATCGAGCGCGAGACGTATCCGGGACTCATATCCGAGGGCGCACCGGTCTTCGGGTACACGGCCTCCGGCTACTGGCGGGATCTCGGGACGCCCCAGGCCTACCTGGCCGCCCACCTCGACGCCCTGAACGGGCTGATCGAGGGGTACAGGGATCTTTCCGGGCCCCTGATAGCCGCGCGCGCCGCGATCAATCCGGGGGCCACTGTCGCGACAGGCGTCGTGATCGGTATGGGCGCCGAGGTGGCCTCGGGCGCGGTGCTGGACCGCAGCGTCCTGCATGCTGGGTGCAGGGTGGGCACCCTCGCCAGGGTTCGGGACTCCGTCCTCGGGCCGGGAAGCTCAGTAGGGGAGAGGGCCGAGCTGACCGGGGTTGTGCTCGGCGAGGGCGCTTCGGTAGCGGACGGCGTACGGTCCGACGGTGCCCTGATCGGGCCCGGAGAGCGCCTGGAAGCGGCTCCCGCAAGGGGCTGAGCTCAACCGTGGAACCGGCCGAGTCGATGCTGTTACCGTAAAGAGGCAGGTCCCGAACCCATGAAGAAGCCTTCCCTCGTACTCGTCTCAGTGGCCGTCGTCTCGGCTCTGGCCGTCGCGCCCGGGGCCGAGGCGAGGACCAAACGCTCCGCTCCCGGCTCTTTCGTCTTCCACGGCTCCGGATACGGGCACGGCATAGGGATGAGCCAGTACGGATCCCTGGGCCTCGCCCAACAGGGATGGACCGCGACGCAGATCGTCCGCCACTACTACACGGGTGTGAAGGTGGTCGAGCGTCAGCCGCCCAAGCAGACGATCGCCGTCGGCCTGTTGCAGAACGCGAGCAGCGTCCGCATCGAGGGCGTCGGAGGGCCGTTCGACCTTGTCCTCGAGAACGGCGAGGTCGTGGAGTCGGTTCCGGCCGGCTCTCGCAGGACGGTCGAGGTAACGGCGGACAAGACCTACCGCGTATCGAGGCCCGACGGGTCGCTGGTCGGGGATAAGGCGTGGGGCGGACCGGGGAACGACCTGATAGCCCGGCTCGACAAGGGGAGGATCCGCGTCGTCGAGTGGGGGCACGATCTCGGTCACGGCGAGCTCCGCTTCGACATCGTTGGCGCCGGCAAGGCGCACGTGGTCGCCGTGCTGGCTATGGAGGACTACCTCCTGGGGCTGTCGGAGGTGCCGACTTCCTGGCCGAAGGAAGCGCTGGGCGCCCAGGCGATCGCCGGTCGGACCTACGCCTACTGGCGTCTGGCCGGCCCACCGAGAGCTGGATGCTCGTGCGACGTCTTCTCCACCACGGCCGATCAGAACTACACCGGCTGGGACAAGGAGTCCTCGGTGGGAGGCGACCGGTGGGCCGGCGCCGTTCGCGACACCGAGAAGAAGGTCATCACGCACGGCGGCGACTACATCTACGCGGTGTACAGCTCCTCGAGCGGGGGCTACACGGAGAACATCGAGAGTGTGTGGCCGGCGGCCCAGGCTCTTCCTTATCTGAGGGGGGTCTGTGACCCCGGCGACATGGTCGAGTCCAACCCCAGCCGGTTCTGGTCCGTGGCGTTCCAGCCGGCGGAGGTCACCGACGACCTTAAGCCGTATACCGGCAACATCGGGCAGGTGACGGGGTTCGATGGGTTCCAGCTCGGCGTCTCCGGACGCGTGACGTACGTGACGGTTGTCGGATCCTCCGGCAGCAAGGTCGTCGAGGGCTGGGACGTCCGCAGCGGCCTCTCCCTCAAGGACACCCGCTTCGCCGTAAACAAGAACCTGAACATCAGCGGGGACATCCGCGACGCCTATGACCGCATGCGTTGCGCGCCCGGCCGGGCGACCACGCCTCAGAAGGGGACGCACGGGGGCAGCTGGCAGGCCTTTGCCAGCGGGCGCATGTACGACAACGACGGTCGCGGGGTCGTGACCTGGCTACGGGGGCCGATGCTGTCGAAGTACCTGGAGGTCGGTGGGCCGGGATCGCGTCTGAGCCTTCCCTACCGCGTGAAGAGGATCAAGCGAGGTCAGCGCGGGTGGTTCGACGGCGGCACGATCATCTGCACGCGCAGCTGCAGGGTCAGGTACTAGCTCCGCTACCCCGTTAGGGCACCGCGGGCTCGGGCGCGAACTCCGCGTTCTTCCACTCCTGGATGAACCCGCGCGCGACGAGCGTGAGATCGCCGGCGCTCGCGCCTTCGGGCGGATCGCACGACTGACGTGCTCCCCAGGCGACGAAGTAAACGGGCCTGTCGAGCCCGGCGTACGGAGACATCAGGACCTCGGTCTCGCTGTTGGCAAGATCCTCGAGCGCGGACACGACCTCCGGATCCAGCGCGTTCTCGTCCTCCGTCGAGTAGTAGATCATCACGTAGCCGTGCTCGAGACTGTGCACAGCGGCCTCCTCGGGAGGCTGCTGCTCGTAGACCTTCGGCTCCGACGGCAGCGGTCCGGGCGCGTGGTTACCGCCGAAGGCCGGCACGCCGCCCTCTCCCGTCGCGAACGGTTCCGTGTGCTCGTTCGGCTGCTCGGCGTCCTGTTCCTCCACCTCGGTGCAGCTGAGGCGCTCGGCGGCGCTATTCAGGCGTTCCTCGTCGATCTTGCCCTGGTTCTGGATGACGATCACGGTCACGACGACCGCCGCGATCACCGCAAGCGTTATCGCCCAACGGACCATGCGGCGCGCTCGCTGACGTCTTCGGGCCTGCTTGACGCGTCGCTCCCGCTCACGGCGAGCCTCTTCCTTGCGCTCCGCACGGCGGGAGGGGGTGTTGTCAGCCCCACGCTCGGCCCGACCCGACGAGGCTAGATCCGGTGCTTCCCCGCCGTCGGACGGCACTCCGGGTTGGGCAGCGGCGCCCGGCGACTGCGGGCGGGGCCGGTTCGGCCGCTGCGGGTGACGACGCTTCTTTCTCTTCTTGGCCATGAGCTACGAGGGCCCACTATACGGAAGGCGAGAGGGGATTCGCATGTGCGGCGTGGGGTCCATGGGAGGTCTGGCCGGGGGCTCACCTCGAGCGTGGCCCACAGCGACCACCCCCATCGCCTCCCACGAGCGCTCCAGCCCCACGGCCGCGGCCGTCTCCTCCCTGCAGAAAAGGCTCGAGGAGACCCAGGCCGATCCGAGCCCCTGGGCGTGCAGGGCAAGCATGAAGCTCTGCACGGCCGCCCCGGTTGCGAGCACGAACATGTCTCGCTCGGCCTGCCGTCGTCTCTCGTCCGTGTAGGCATCCGCCCGCTTCAGGGAAAGGAACGGCACGGCCAGCACGGGAGCCCTGCCCAGGACCTGGTCCGAGCGGGCGAGCCTCCGGGCGATCGCGTCCTCTTCCGTGCCGTCTCCTCGCAGGTCCCTCACCCATGCGGCGGCCATGGCGTCGAGGAGTGAGCGCTTCGCGGCCTCGGAGTCGAGGAGGAACCAGATCCAGGGCTTCGTCGCGTGACGTGAGCCATGAGGGACGGGCGCGGTGAGCGCCGCAGCGACCGCCTCCTCGAGCAGCTCGCGAGGGACCGGGTCCTCGGTGAACTCGCGGACCGTACGGCGAGCCGAGATCGCGGAAAGGGGGGAGAAGCGGAACATGTCCTCTTCCGGTGGGCGGATCATCTCGGCCGCGGGGACAGAGGGCGCCTCGCCGACGACCCCTCTGACCACCGCGGCGGGAACGCCGTCTGCCTTGCCCATCGAGAGCCCGGCCGCGGACGCCACCTCGTCGGCCAGCGCCAGTACCGTCGTCTCGAGGACGTTCCCATGCTGGTCCTTGCTGCCCCTCAGGTCGAGCAAGGCGGGGAACCCGCTGCATCCGATGGCCACCTCGACCAGGCCTCGGCGCCAGGGCCTGCCGAAGGTGTCGGTGACGATCACGCCGATCCTTGCCCCGAGGCGCTCCTCGATCCGGGTCCGTATGCGGCCGGCCGACGCGTCCGGGTCCTCGGGAAGGAGCGTCAGGAGCCCATCCGGGACGTTCGACGCGTCCACGCCGGCGTTGGCGCAGACGAGCCCGTGGCTCGTCTCGCTGATCACGAGATCGCCGCGGCGCGCGAGGATCCGCCTCGACTCGCGTCGTACGATGGCTTCCTTGCCGTCGGTGGGCTCGACGAGCTTCCCTTCCGCCTTGGAGACGACCTTCTGGGTTACTGCGAGGACGTCCCCATCCTCGAGCCCGATCTCCTCCGCGGCATCGGCGAGCATCCCCGCGAGGTCGTCGCCGGGACGGATCTCGGGGAGGCCGCGAAGAGGGTGGACCTCTATCGTCAGGTCGCCAGCTCCAGTGCGACTCGGGCCACACGCTCTGCGGCCGCGTCGTCGGTCATGATCGTGTCCGTCACCCCGACACGTATCCCGAGGTCCATCTCAATGCGGGTGGCGAGCGCGGCGTCCTGCTCGTCGATCACGAACGCGGTCGCCAGGTCCCTGTAGGCGGAGGCAGCTCCGTACGCGGACACCTCGAGCCCCGCGACCGGCATCAGCCTGTCGGCCATTCCCGCGATCGGCGCCCCGGCAACGATCGGACTGATGCCGACAACCCGCCGGCCTCTCACTGCCTCAAGGATCCCGGGAATGGCGAGGATCGGCCCGATGCTCGCTACGGGGTTCGACGGACAGATCAAGACGGTATCCGTTCCGCGGATTGCCTCGATCACTCCAGGGGCGGGCCGCGCGCTGGTGGCTCCCAGGTACGTGATCGCCTTGACGTCGTCACTGGCCCGGCGGCCGACCCAGTACTCCTGAAAATGGAGGTCGAGCTTCTCGCCGTCACGCCCGACCGCCTCGACGCGAGTGGTGACGTCGTCCTCTGACATGGGAAGGATCGTTGCGTCGACGGCCAGCGCACGTGCCACCGCGGCGACTGCAGCGCTCAGGCTGGACCCCGCGGAGAGCATGTCGAGGCGAGCGAGGTGGGTCCCAAGGTCCATATCGCCGAGCGAGAACCACGCCTGTCCTCCGAGTTTCTCGAGCTGCTCCATCGCTCGGAAGGACTCGTCCGCTCGCCCCCAGCCTCGCTCGCGATCCGCGACGCCGGCGAGCCAGTAGGTGACCGAGTCGATGTCAGGGCAGACCCGGAGTCCGTGGATCGTCAGGTCGTCGCCGGTGTTGACCACGACCGTCACGTCCGACGGCGGTACGACCCGGACGAGCCCACGAAGGAACTTGCCTGCACCCACACCACCAGCAAGCGCCACGATCTTCATCGCGAGCCAGCCTACGTCTTCGCGACCCGGTGCTAGGCTCGCGCGGGATGGGTGCCTCTCCGCAAGGGCTCAGCCGAGCATTGAAACGCGCCGCAGATGGCAAGACTCTGTCGCTCGCCGAGACGACCGTCCTGTTGTCGGCGCGCGGGGAGCCACTGGCGGAGCTGATGGCGATCGCCTCGTCCCTCTGCGAGATAGGCCACGGCCGCACGATCACCTACTCACGGAAGGTCTTCGTGCCGCTAACGATGCTTTGCCGGGACGTCTGCCACTACTGCACGTTCGCGAAGCCTCCCGCTCGTCTCGACGAGCCCTTCCTGACGCCCGAGCAGGTCGTCGCGATCGCTGAGAGCGGACGTAAGGCGGGGTGTAAGGAAGCGCTGTTCACCCTCGGGGACAAGCCCGAGGATCGCTACCCGGTCGCGCGTGAGTGGCTGGAGCAGCGCGGCTATCACTCGACACTTGACTACGTGCGCGCGATGTCCATAAAGGTCATCGAGGAGACGGGGCTCCTGCCGCACCTGAACCCCGGGGTCATGTCGTACGAGGACATGGCACGTCTCAAGCACGTATCCGCATCGATGGGCCTGATGCTCGAGCAGTCGAGCGAGCGCCTGCTCGAAAGGGGGATGGCGCACCACGGCTCGCCCGACAAGGTTCCCTCGGTGCGTATCCGCACGATCGAGGATGCGGGTCGGCTCGCGATCCCGTTCACCACCGGGATCCTCGTCGGTATCGGCGAGAACGAGGAGGAGCGAGCGGCGGCGCTGCTCGCCATCCGTTCACTACACCGCAGATACAGGCACATCCAGGAAGTGATCGTCCAGAACTTCAAGGCGAAGCCCGAGACGAGGATGCACGATCACCTCGAGCCGGAGGAAGAGGAGTTCCTCGCCTCGGTCGCCACCGCGCGGGTGGTGATGGGTCCGGCCGTGAACGTGCAGGCACCGCCGAATCTGTCCGACCCGAGCTATCCGCGGCTCCTCGACGCCGGGATCAACGACTGGGGCGGCGTTTCACCCGTCACGATCGACCACGTGAACCCCGAGGCGCCCTGGCCGAAGCTCGATGCCCTACGGGCGCGCACGGGGGAAAAGGGGCTCACGCTTCGCGAGCGGCTGTGCGTCTATCCGGAGTACGCCTTGCGCCCCGATCCGTACCTGACCGCGAAGATGCGAGCACCCGTCGGAGCGCTCCAAGGTGAGGACGGCCTGGCCCGCGAGGGTCATACCGCGGAGCCGATCCCGTGGCAGGACCCCGACGTCCAGTGGAAGCCGCGAACGATCGACCTGACCTTCGCGAAGGGCCCCCAGGCGGGCCTGCGTGCGGACGCCGAGCAGGTCTACGGCGAGATCGAGAACGAGGTGCAGGTCACCCGGGACTGGGCCGCCCGGGCACGCGATCCCTCCAGGACCGACTTCCTCATCAAGCAGGCCCTCAGGAAGGCCGAGTCCCACAGAGCCCTCACCGAGGCGGAAGCCCTGGCGCTCTTCGACGCCGAGGGCCCGGCCCTGGAGGCCCTGTGCGGCGTGGCGGACGACCTGAGGCGTGAAGCGGTTGGGGAAGAGATCACCTACGTCGTCAACCGCAACATCAACTTCACGAACGTCTGCTACGTGGGCTGCAGGTTCTGCGCTTTCGCCCAGCGCGAGGTTGACGCCGAGTCGTACACGCTCACCCTGACCGAGGTCGCGGACCGGGCCGAGGAGGCATGGGGCATAGGTGCCACCGAGGTCTGCATGCAGGGCGGGATCCACCCGGATCTTCCAGGGTCCTTCTACTTCGACCTGCTCGATGCGATCAAGGCTCGCGTGCCGGAGATGCACGTTCACGCCTATAGCCCGATGGAGGTGCTGAACGGCGCGACCAAGCTGGGCATCTCGTTCCGGGAGTTCCTGCAGGAGTGCCGCGCCAGAGGGCTTGGGACGATCCCCGGTACGGCAGCCGAGATCCTCGACGATGAGGTGCGCTGGGTCCTGACCAAGGGAAAGCTTCCCGCCGACACCTGGGAGGAGATCGTTAGGACCGCGCACGATCTCGGCATCCGTTCGTCCTCGACGATGATGTACGGACACGTGGATGCTCCGCCACACTGGGTCGCGCACATCCGACGTTTGGCCGACATCCAACGTGATACCGGTGGCTTCACGGAGTTCGTGCCGCTGCCTTTCGTGCATCAGAACTCGCCCATCTATCTCGCGGGGAAAGCGCGCGCATCGGCGACCTTCGAGGAGAACAGACGCGTGCATGCGATCGCTCGGATCCTTCTCGACGGTCACATCCCCAACATCCAGGTGTCGTGGGTCAAGCTCGGGATCGATGCATCGAAGGTGATGTTGCGTGGAGGCGCGAACGATCTCGGCGGAACGTTGATGGAAGAGACGATCTCCCGAATGGCGGGGGCCGATTGGGGGATAAGGAAGGAACCAGAAGAGCTCGAGCGCGCGATTCACGACATCGGACGCACGCCGGCGCAACGCAACACCACGTATGAACGCGTAAAGGTACAAACAGCGCGCGCGTAAACGCTTACAACACGCAATGTGTAAACGCAACCTCTTGCGTTGTGGAAAACATGTTGAAAAAAAACTCCTCGTTACGGCTTTCAACTCACGAATAAAAAGTTCATCATTTGGTCTGGACAAAACAGGTGTTCCCCCGTCAGAATTACACGATTGTAGTTCTCACCAGGCGGGGGGCGGTGGATGCATCACTACATCCCATGGCAGGAGAGGGCGAGATGCCGGGAGTTCGACCCGGAAATCTTCTTCCCCGAGAAGGGCGGATCCTCGCGCGAGGCGAAGCGCATCTGCGCGGACTGCGAGGTCCGGATCGAATGCCTCAACTACGCGTTGCGCCGCGACGAGCGGTACGGCGTTTGGGGAGGCATGAGTGAACGGGAGAGACGACGCCTGAAGCGCATGGCGTCCTGAGCGCAGGAGGGAGGTGACACATGGCTGCAAGGCGCAGAAAGTCGACGGCGCGTAAGTCGACCGCGCGAAGGAAGACGACCGGCAGGAAGAAGACAGCTGCTCGGAAGTCTCCCGCGCGTAGGAAGACCACTGCACGCAGGAAGTCGACTGCCAGGCGGAAGACGACCGGCCGGAAGAAGGCTGCAGGTCGCAAGAAGGCTGCAGGTCGCAAGAAGTCGACCGCGCGTAGGAGGAAGACCACCGCGCGCAGGAAGACGACCGGCCGTAAGAAGGCAGCGAGCCGTAAGAAGCCTGCCGCGCGTAGGAAGACCACGCGTAGGCGGAGGAAGCGGACCACGGCTGCCAGCCGTCCGGCGAAGAGGACGACCGCACGCAGGTCCTCGCCGAAGCGCACCACGACGAGGAAGAGGCGCACGACCGCGAAAAAGAAGTAGTTCGCGGTTTCTCACCTCGAGAGGGGGCCCTCAGGGGCCCTCTCTCCTTTTCTCCCCTCCTTCGGGTCGCGCCGATAGGCTAGGTCGGCTCTATGGAACCCCCCAGCGTTCTGGCTGTGGTCGTCGTGCGCGACGGAGCCGCCTGGATCAGGCGGACGCTCTCCTCGCTCGCGCGGCAGACCTATCCTCGCTTCGGCGTTCTCGCCGTCGACAACGCCTCATCCGACGGCTCCGCGGAGATCCTCGAGCAGCTCCTTGGCCCACGGCGTGTCGTCAGTGCGACTCAGGATCTCGGCTTCCCCGGCGCGGTGCGGAAGGCGATGGAGCTTCCCGCCGCCTCCGAGGCCGATTACCTCCTTCTGCTGCACGACGACACGGCTCTCGACGCCGACGCAGTCTCCCGTCTGGTGGAGGCCGCAGGCCGCGTCGAGGGCGCCGGCGTGGTCGGTCCCAAGATCCTCGACTGGGATCGTCCGGAGGTCCTTCGAGAGGTCGGGTTCGCGGCTGATCGTCTCGGCTACGCGCACTCTCCGCTCGAGGAGGACGAGATCGACCAGGGACAGTACGACGCACCTCGCGAGGTCCTGTTCGTGTCGTCGGCGGCGATGCTGGTCTCGCGTGAGGCATGGACCCGAAGCGGTCCGCCCGACGATCGGCTGGGTCCGTGCCACGCGGATCTCGAGTTCTGCTGGCGCATCCGCGTCGGCGGCTACCGGGTCCTGGTCGAGCCGAAGGCCGTCGCGTTTCACCGCAGGGCCGGTATGCGCCGGGAGCGCCCGAAGCCGCACGGGGTCCACGAGCGCTACCACGCCGATCGCACCGCGCTCGCCTCACTTCTGACGAACGAGCGGATCGTGACGCTACTTTGGGTTCTTCCTCTGTTCGCGGTTCTCGGGGTGGGAAGGCTGGTGGCGAGCCTCTTCGCTCGGCGCTTCGACCTTGCCGGCGAGTCCATCGCCGCTTGGTGGTGGAACCTGGTCCACCTTCCGGGAACCATTAGGCGGCGGGCGCGTTCTCAGGCGATCCGCAGGGTTCGCGACCACGAGATAACCCGCTTCATGACTCCCGCGGGATCGCGTCTCGAAGGCTGGCTGCGCCGAGGCTCCGTCCTCCTCACCGGTAACCGCGCCGCAGCGGTCGAGGAGGGGGAGGAGCCCGAGGTGGCTCCCCTTGGCCGTAGGGTTGCCTCGCTTCTCGTGGATCACCCGGTCGCCGTTGCCCTGTTCCTGGGGATCCCGCTGACCCTGCTGGCATTCCGGGGTGTGCTCTTGGTCCCGAGCATCGAGGGTGGGGCATTCAGCACGTTGCCTCACGACACAGGCTCGTTCTTCCAGGAGTTCTTCGCGCCGTGGCGGACGACGGCCTTCGGTGGCGACGCCTCGGCCAGTCCCGCGCTGCTCATACTCGGCAGCGGCAGCTTCCTGACGTTCGGCAACCCCGTGCTGTTCGGCAAGCTGATCGTCGCTCTCACACCGGTGCTCGCCGCGATCTCGTGCCACAGGGCCCTCCGGCGGATGCCGTTGTCTCCGGTTGCCGCGGTGGCGGGCGCCGCCGGCTACGCGTTGTGCGCGCTGACCCTATGGACCGCATCGGAGGGGCGTATCGCCGGCTCCGCGCTGCTGGTTGCCCTGCCCTGGGTGTGGGGCCGTCTCCTGGTTGCATTCGGCAAGGGCGGGCCGTCCAGCGTTCCTCGCTGGATCGTCGGCACCGCGATGGGGCTGGCGGCCGCCGTCTCCTTCTTTCCCGGAATCTGGATCGCCGCGGGACTGGTCCTGCTTCCCTTCCTGGCAGTGCCCGAGGAAGGCGGCAGCCGTTTGCGCGGGCTGTGGCTGACGCTTGCCGCCGCGTTCGGTTCCGTTGTCCTCGTCTTCCCTTTCATATGGAGCTTGGTTCGCGCCGGGGGCGGAGGATCGTTGCAGCCCGGTGTCGCGGATTTCGCGGCGATGCTGCGTCTGTCTCCCGGCGAGGCCCCGGGCGACGGGCTCGCGGCTCTGTTCCTTCCGATCGCCGGACTCATCTCCTTCGGGCTCGCCGAGGGCAGATCCACTCGCGCTGCCGGCCGGGCGCTCGTCGTTTTGGTGGTCGCGATCCCGCTTGCGTGGCTGGCTGCAGGCGGCTATATGC
>JBOGVX010000079.1:0-12143 GCA_050693165.1 Actinomycetota bacterium
CGTAAGGTACGCCGGACTCGTCTCCCCGGCCTCGCCATACCGCTCGTCCTGTTCGGCGTCCTCGCCGCCGGCGGCGCCTTCTTCCTTCTCGGCAAGGAGATCACCCTCGTCGTGGACCAGAGCACGCGCTCCGTGGACACGTTCGCGGGGACGGTGGGCGACCTGCTCGTCGAGCAGGGCGTGGCGATCGACTCCCACGACGAGGTTCAGCCCAGCTTGAGCGCCGGCCTCTCGGACGGCATGGAGGTCGAGGTCCTGCTGGCCAAGCAGATCACTCTCTCCCTGAACGGCACCCAGCGGACCGTCTACGTGACCGGCGAGACCGTGAGCGACGTGCTCGAGCAGATCAACCTCAGGGCGGACCAGAGCGCGCAGGTGTTCCCCTCGAGAGGGGCCAGCGTCGAGGACGGCGACATGATCGTCTACAGGAAGGCCGTGAACGTACGCGTGGCCTCCGGCGGCGAGAACAAGCAGGTCATCACCAACGAGGTGGACGTGGCCGGCCTCCTCGACAACCTCGGCATCGTGGTCGACGACCAGGACGAGATCAGCCCGTCGCTCTCGACGGCCCTCACGCCCGGCATGCAGATCAGGGTGGTGCAGGTCGAGATCGAGCGAGTCGTCGTGCAGCAGGAGGTCGCGTTCGCGACCGAGGTCCAGAAGTCCAACGACTACGCGCAGGGCTACACGAAGGTCTTGCGAGCCGGCGTCCCGGGTCTCGTCAGCCGGACGTTCGAGGTGCGGACGGAGAACGGCCGGGAGGTGGCCAGGACTCTGGTCGGCAGCCGCCAGGTCCGCTCCCCGGTCAGACAGATCGTCGTCGAGGGGACCAGGCCTCCCAGCTCCGAGTCCGGGATCGCTTCCTGGTACCACCGGGACGGGATGGTCGCCGCGCACAAGACCCTCCCATTCGGCACCGAGGTCCGCGTCACGAACGTGTCCAACGGACGGACGGTCACCGTGGTAATCAACGACCGTGGCCCCTACATCGACGGGCGGATCATCGACCTCTCCGACGACGCCTTCGCGGCGCTCGCCCCGCTCGGATCCGGAACGATCAACGTCCGCATCACCTGGTAGGGCCCTCACCCGCCGCTCGCTGATCGAGCTGGCCGAGCGCCACGGCATCCGCCCCAAGAAGTCCCTGGGTCAGCATTTCCTCGCCGACGGGAACTCGGCTCGAGCCATCGCTCGCGATGCGGGCGCCGCGCCGGGGGAGCGGTTCCTGGAGATCGGGGCCGGGCTCGGGTCGCTCACCGTGGCTCTCACGGGAGCCGGGGCGGAGGTGCTCGCGGTCGAGGCCGATCGTGCGCTCGTGCCCGCGCTCGAGGAGGTCGTCGAGGGCCTGCCGGTTCGGGTCGTTAACGCCGACGCGATGGATGCGGATTGGGCGGCGCTCCTCGGCTCGGAAAGCTGGCGGATGGCCTCGAACCTTCCGTACAACGTCGCGGTCCCGGTGCTCATGCGTCTGCTCGAGGAGGCGCCGGGTGTGGATCCCTTCCTCGTGATGGTTCAGCGGGAGGTGGGTGAACGGCTCGCGGCGGGCCCGGGCGAGGATGCCTTCGGTGCCGTCAGCCTCAAGGTCGCGTACCGTGCGGAGGTCAAGCTCGTGCGGCGGGTCGGACCCAAGGTGTTCTGGCCCGAGCCCAAGGTCGACTCGGTCGTGCTGCGGATCTCGCGCCGCCCGCCTCCGGTCGAGACCCCCGAGGCAGAGCTGTTCCGCCTGATCGACGAGGGATTCGCGCAGCGGCGGAAGATGATGGCCTCGGCGTTGGTGCGCCTGGGGATGGACCGGCCAGCGGCCCGAGAGGCGCTGGTCCGCGCGAGCCTCGACGAGAAGGTCCGAGCCGAGGAGCTGGGCCTCGAGGACTTCGCTCGCCTGGGGGAAGCCCTCCGTGGCTGAGGAGATTCGGGAGGCCGCGCCCGCGAAGATCAACCCGTTCCTGCGGGTGCTGGACAGGCGTCCCGACGGCTACCACGACATCGAGACGCTCATCCTCCCCATATCCCTGGCTGACGAGCTGACCCTCACGCCGCTCGACGACCACCTTATCTGGGTCATGAATGTGTACGGCGAGGAGGGCGGCGTTCCGGTACAGGACGCCCCCACCTCCGGGGAGAACCTGGCTTCGATCGCGGCGAACGCGCTGCGCACCGCGATAGGCGGCGAACAAGGCGCGCGTATCCAGATCAGAAAACGGATCCCGTTCGCGGGCGGGCTCGGAGGCGGTAGCGCCGACGCGGCGGCCACGCTTCGAGCGCTTCGCGAGGCATGGGATGTCCATCTGGATGAGGCGGGCTTGTCTCGGGTCGCAGCCGAGGTCGGCTCGGATGTGCCCGCGCTTCTCGGTAAGCGGGCGTGTATCTCTCGTGGAAGAGGGGAGTTCGTCCAGAACATCACTCTCCCCGCCACTCACTGGGCTCTGATCACTCAACCGTTCGGAGTGCGTTCGGGCGATGCCTACGACTGGTGGGACCAAGACGGATCCGTTGTCGGGCCGGACCCCGGGCCGCTCCTCGAGTCGTTGGCCTCAGGCGACCTCGAGCGTGCGGGTGAGCTCTTGTTCAACGATCTGGAGCCCTCGGTCTCTCATAGGCATCCCGAGGTCAATCATGCTCGCGAGCACTTGATCTCGGCCGGAGCCATCGGTGTCGTCATGAGCGGCAGCGGCCCTACGGTTGCGGGACTTGCTCGCGATCCGGCGCACGCGGAAGAGGTGGCCACGGCCGTCGGCGGCACGGTCGTCGCCTCGTTCAGCTGATCTGGCCCGAACGATGTCAGCCCCTTCCGCTAACGGCCGCCCGTGCCGGTTTCAGGTACCATATGGGACCATATGGCGCGTCGCCAGACCCTCGTGCAGCTGAGCGACGAGCTCCTCTCGGCCATCGACCAGCACGCCGCCCGGACGGGAAGGTCGCGCTCCGAGATCATCCGGACGGCGATCGAGCGCTACATGGCTCGCTCGCTTCAGGCCGAGCTGGACCGGGCGATCGTGGAGGGATACACGCGGACGCCCCAAAGCGATGACGACGCCTGGGCCGATCAAGCGGCGCGAGACCTGATTGCGGAGGAGCCCTGGTGAACCGCGGCGAGGTGTGGTGGGCCGAGCATCCGGACGCCGGCCGGAGGCCTGTGCTTATCCTGAGCAGGGAGGCCGCCATCCCCGTGCTTCGCAGGCTGCTTGTCGTGCCGGCGACTCGAACCGTTCGAGGGATTCCTACCGAGGTTGTGCTCGACACGGAAGACGGGATGCCGGAGCGGTCGGCACTCTCGTTCGACAACGTGACCGTGATGCCTAAGGGGCTGCTTACGGATCGCATCTGCAGGCTGCCGATCGAGCGCCTCGATGACGTCTGCCGCGCGCTCCGAGTCGCCACGGCCTGCTGAGCCGCCAGCCACCCAACCTTCACACTCTGTCAGTGTCAGTACCCCCTGGTACCGTGCCCCAATGGGTAACGGGAACTGGCCAAACTGGGAAGAGTCACGCCGTCGACGTGAGGGCTTCGGCAACCCGCGCCGGGTGCTTTTCGCTGAGATACTTCAGACACCTTCCGGGGTGGTCTAACCAGGTATGACGCCGGCTTTTGGTGCCGCGCGATCCAGGTTCGAATCCTGGCCCCGGAGCTAGCTGGGGAAGCGCTGGAACTCGAAGTGGGTGCCGTCGGGGATCAGGAAGCGGCCGCCCCAGATGAAGCCCTGCCGCTCGAACGCGTCGACGACTCGGCGATCCAGTGTCGGCTGACGGCCCGGCAATCCCTCGGAGACATTGATGTCGATCGCGATGCCCCACGAGTGGTGCGAGATGCCCGCGCCCTCGTTGCTCGCTATGTACCTGGGGTAGTAGCAGCCGCCGAAGTCGGCGGGATTCACAAGGCGGCCAAGCCCACGTGAGTCGAGGTCTTCCAGAGCAGCTCGGACCAGCGGAACGATCAGGCGATGACACGTGACCCGGCCGAGAACGGGAACGCGCCCGGTCTCGATGTTCTCTCGCTCCCACTCCTCGTCGACGTCGAGCGTGCCGTCACTGCGGGGTATCGCCGCGAACTCGCCGAAGATCTCCTTGACCTGGACCTGTGACAGGACCGCGTCGCCGTGGCGGAACACGGGTGTCTCACCAGGAAGGCGGATGCGCACCCGCACTGCGCCTGGTACCACCCGTCTGATGGCGGCTTCGAGCTTGCCGGGGTCCGTGCCCGCCTTAGGGGCTACGAGGATGTAGCGAGGGCGCACGATCCCGAGGCGCTCTCCCTCTTCGAGCCCGACAACGAGCTCGTGCGCTCCCACGAGCGTGTCATCGAGGATCCCCGCGATCGGCAACTCGCGGCCTCCAAGGCTCAGCCGATAGCCGACATCGGCTCCTCGGAGTGAGGCGGAAGTTCCGCCGATGATCGCTCCGCCGTGCCGGAGCCGGGTGATCGTCGAGCGCTCCGCGGGCGGAACGAATGCGCGGTACGACCCGTCGATGGCCGCGATCTCCAGGGGGATCGCGTAACCCTGAGCGTCGGGACGGGGGTCGCGCCAGGCCACTCCGCTCCTCACCACCGTCAGCTCCTCAACTGACTTAAGCCTCTCGATGCGCTCGGGTAACCCAGTCGGTATCTGGCTCGGGGTCCAGACGAGCAAGGTCTCGACATCCGCGCGCTCTATCCGGGGGGGCGGCGGCTTGGCGACTTCGTCCGTGCCCGGGACCGGAAGCGCGAGCACGATCAGCGCGCCGATAACTCCGCCGGTGAGGCCCGCGGCGAGCAGACCTGCGCGGCGGTTCAAGCGGCCGGCTCCAATGAGGCCGCGATGCGTAGAAGCCCGGCTAGGTCGAACGCGGGGGCCTGCAGCGAGCGGTAGACGCCGTCCTCGACCCACTCGAGCTCGGATCGCTCGGCGGAATAACGGCCGGGGAGTCCTCGAACCGTCACGCCGAGCACTTCCAGGTCGAGCGGAGGTGGCAGTCCCGTGTCTCGCGATTGGTATAGGCGGATGCCCGTGCCGTCTAGCTCGGAGCCCGGCCTCAGATAGCGCAGCGTCACCTCGCCCGGGTGCGCCTCGACGGTCCAGAGGCGGTACCCGCTCGGTGGGGGACCCGGCTCCAATAGCGACGGGAGCACATCGCGTGCTTCCTCGATGGTCTGTGCCTCCCCACTGGGCTCGAATCCGACGATCGGTACCGAAGAGGCGGTCGAGAGGAGATCGGCTCGTGGCAGGTTCGTCTCGATAACGAGATCCCACCGGCCGTCGCGGAGAGCGAGCCGCCTGCCGTGTTCGGCGGTGGCGGGCGAGTAGAGACCCACGCCCTCGCCAACCTGAACCGGCATCGCTAGCTGATCGGTTTCGATGAAGTCCCGGCTGCCGGACACGGTCAGCCAGCCGAGCCCTCGCGCGTAGGCGAACACGAACCGGCCTCCGAGCAGCCCCGACGCGTAGGGCCGTAGTCCCGCGATGTTCGTTGGAAGCGGAGGCTCGGTCCCGAAGCTCGAGGCGATCGTGGCCGGCGGCTCGTCCACGTAGCCGTGGCTGAGCGCGGCCCGATCGGGCGGGATGGAAGGCCGCCACCCGCTGCCTGGGCCGGCTCCCAGATCGGTGGCCTCGGCCCGGAAGAGAAGCATCCCGGGTGGCTCGGAGGGCAGGCCTTGGCGCGTCGCCCACAACGAACGCTCCACGCTGGAGGCGGCCCGCACCTCGTAGGCGAGCGGGAACCAGCTCTTTCTGTCGAGCGTCACGAGCACGCGATCCTGTGGGAAGAACGGCCTCCAGGTCCCGGCCGAGTGCAGGTACGAGAACAGAGGCGTCGCCTCGTTGTAAGCGAGCTCGACCGTTACCGCATCGCGGCCCAGCAGCGACGTCTCCTCGACCACGTCCACCCGGCCGACGTCCACGAGCGTTCTCACGGGAAGGACAATGTCCGTCGGAAGAGCTGTGTCGCCCTCGAACGGAGCTCGTCCAACGACACTGCGAACCTCGCGGCCGAGAGTCAGGCAGCCCGGCTGGGTCTCACGCGGACAGGTACGCGGAGCATCGAGACTCCAGCGGTCGCTGTCGACGGCGAGCACGAAGTCGTTGTGTGTCCATCCCTCGCCCGGGTACGTGGTCAGGTCGGTGACCGCCGCGCGGAACGTCTCGGGTGCACGGAAGCGAACGTCCGCAGAGAAGGTTCGCCTAGGAACCTCTATGGAGAAGTTGAGCTCCTCTATAGAGAAAGTGGCGCGGTAGGACGTGACCTGGGCCGCGGCAGCCGCGACCTCGCGGGGGATCTCCGTTGCGAGCGCTGGCGAAGGCCCGCGCCGCAACACGGGTAGCCCGCCGAGGATCAGCGAGGCAACGAGGCCGCCGGAGACGAATGCCGCCGCGTATGGCAACAGCCGCCGAGGCTCCCACCCGACCCGTCGAGGCAGCCGGGCCGAGGGCGCCTCGATCGCGGCCATGATCCGATGCACCAGGTCGGGCACCGGCGTCGCGGACCGCACCCGCGTGGCGACCCGCACCTGTTGCGCGCCGGCCTCGAAGGCCGTGCAATCCGCGCAGGTCTCGAGGTGACTCGTCACGGCAGCGTCGAGCTGCGGATCCGCCTCGCCGTCGAGCCGCGCCGACAGCTCGAGCTCGACCGCCTCACACCTCACCGGTCTCCTCCTCCCTTCCCTCGAGCCACACGACCAGAACGCGCCTGGCTCGATGCATCCGGCTCTTCAACGTCCCCGCCGGCGCGCCGAGGACCGCTGCGGCCTCGTCGTAGGACAGCCCGAGCACCTCGATCAGCACGAAGGGCTCCCGCAGGTCGGGCGCCAGCGCGTCGATGGCCTGCTCGAGCGCCAGGCGCAGCGCCGGCTCCTCGACTGACCCCTCCGGCTCCATCGCTGCCTGCTCGTACGTGCGCCTCCGCTCTCGCCTTCGGATCGCGTCAACGGCGCAGTTCCGCGTGATCCGGAAGAGCCAGGTCGAGAACTTCGAGCCTCCGCGGAACCTGCGCAGGGAGCGGTACGCGTGGACGAACGCTTCCTGCGTGACGTCCTCAGCGGTCGGCGCGTCCCTGACCAGATGCAGGGCGAGCCGGTAGACGTCCGCCTGGTGCGAGCGGACCAGGTCCTCGAAAGCGGCGAGGTCGCCGCCTCGGGCCCGGTGAACCACATCCGGTTCCGGTTCCCGCAGCGACGTCGCCTCCCGCCGGTCGATCGTTCGGTCCTCAACTTTAGTCGCGTGCCTCCGGTGGTTAGACGCTCGCGAAAGGGTGCCGGTTCACCGGCCGATAGAGGAGACCGGGGCCCCCGTGGTACAAAAGGCGCCCCTAGGGGGCTCTTTCCTTGGCCAAACGACCTTCCCAGCGTCTCGCCGCGGTAGTGCTTGCCGCAGGACATGGCAAGCGCATCAAGTCACGCACGCCCAAGGTGCTTCAGCCCCTATGCGGGCGGCCGGTCCTGTGGCACGTCCTGAAGGGGGTCAAGGCGCTACGCGCAGAGGCGGTGTTCGTCGTTATCCGCGAGCGCGGGAACGAGACGGAGGAAGCCGTCGAGTCATGGGATCTCGGGCTGTCGATCGAGTACGTCGTCCAGTCCGACCCGAGCGGAACCGGCCACGCGGTGATGTCGGCGGAGCATCGGTTGATCGAGTTCGACGAGGTGCTGGTAGCCAACGGCGACGAGCCACTGGTCACCGGCCAGCAGCTCAAGGAGCTCGCGTCGCTGCGGCGCCGTCGCAAGGCGGCCGTCGCCGTGCAGACGACCATCCCTCAGGACGCGAAGGGCTTCGCCCGCGTGATCCGCGAGGGGGAGGAGCTGGTGCGCCTCGCGGAGGGGAGCGACGCGTCCGCCTCTGAGCTCGCCGTGACCGAGGTCGCAACAGGCGCGTACGCGTTCTCACGCGAGGACCTGTTTCGCGCGCTGCCCCTAGTGACCCGCGACAACCGCCAGCGCGAGTACTACCTCCCCGACGTCCTCGCGATCCTGCGCGAGAAGGGCGAGCGACTCGTGGTCCAGCTTGTCGACATCGGCGGCGCGGTGGGCGTGAACTCGCGCGCGGAGCTCGCCCGCGCATCGGCGATCATGCGCGGGCGCATCAACGACGAGCTGATGGACGCCGGCGTCGCGATCCTCGATCCCGAGCAGACCTACATCGACATCGGCGTGCGGGTCGGCCGCGACACCACCCTCCTGCCGCAGACGATCCTCGAGGGCATGGTGCGCATCGGCGAGGGCTGCACGATCGGCCCGTCCTCTCGGATCGAGGACAGCACGGTTGCCGACGGCGCCACGGTCGAGCAGTCGGTGGTGCGAGGCTCGGCGATCGGGCCGGGAGCCACGGTGGGGCCCTTCTCCCACATCAGGCCCGGCACCGTCCTAGGGAAGGGGGCCAAGGTCGGCTCGTACGTGGAGGTAAAGGCCTCGAGGATCGGCGAGGGCTCCAAGGTCCCGCACCTCTCCTACATCGGGGACGCGACGATCGGCAAGAACGTGAACGTCGGCGCGGGCACGATCACGGTCAATTACGACGGATATGACAAGCACAAGACGATCATCGGCGACGATGCCCGCATCGGGTCGGATACCATGTTGATTGCTCCGGTGAGGATCGGACGAGGTGCGGTGACGGGGGCCGGATCTGTGATCTCCAAGGACGTTCCCGCGGGTGCGCTCGCAGTCGAGCGCGGGGAGCAAAGACACGTTGCCGGCTACCGCCAGCGCAAGGACCGCGATCGGGGGGGCTCGTGACAAGCATCAAGGAGATCGTCACCAAGAAGCGCATGATGCTGTTCTCTGGGACGGCACATCCCGAGCTTGCCGAGGAGATCGCAGCGCATCTCGGCGTAGAGCTATGCCACGCGAAGATCTCCAGGTTCGCCAGCGGTGAGATCTACTTCCGCGCGGAGGAGAGCGTTCGCGGATCCGACGTATTCGTCATCCAAACCCATGCGGATCCCGTCAATGAGTCTCTGATGGAGCAGCTCGTCATCCTCGATGCTCTAAAGCGCGCTTCCGCGAAGCGGATCACCGCGGTCGTGCCGTACTACGGCTACTCCCGGCAGGACAAGAAGGAGATGGCGCGCGAGCCGATCTCGGCGAAGCTGCTCGCAGACCTGATCACGGTCGCGGGCGCCGACCGAGTCGTGTCGGTGGACCTGCACAGCGGGCAGATCCAGGGCTACTTCGACTTCCCTTTCGACCACCTGACCGCGCTGCCCCTGCTCTCGGACTACATCGCCAACGAGGCGGGCCTTCCCCGGGAGGATGTGGTCGTTGTCGCGCCCGACGCGGGCCGCATCAAGGTGGCGGAGCGGCTCCGTGAGTCTCTCGACTCGGATCTGGCCTTCATCTACAAGCGCCGCTCGAAGCTCACTGCCCACAAGATCGAGGAGATGGTGGTCGAGGGTGACGTGGACGGAAAGACCTGCGTCCTGGTGGACGACATGATCGACACCGGCGGGACAATGGTGGAGGGTGCCAAGGCTCTCGAGGCGAAAGGCGCTCGCCAGATCATCGTGGGCGCCACTCACGCCGTCCTCTCGGGCAAGGCGGTCCAGAAGCTCGAGGAGGCGCCGTTCAAGGAGGTCATCGTCACGAACACGCTTCCCATCCCCGAGGAGAAGAGGATCGACAAGATGACGATCCTCTCGATCGCTCCGATCGTTGCCTCGGCGCTCGAGGCCGTGTTCGAGGACGAGTCGGTCTCCGAGATCTTCCACGGCGCGAACCAGCCCTAAAGAACCGCTCGCTCCCCGGCGGCGTCTCATCTTCGGAAGCATCCCTAGGAGGAGACCCATGAGCCGTCGGGCCCTAGCCGCCACCCTGTTCGGTCTGATCCTCGCGCCCACGCCTGCGCTGGCCGACGGAGCAACCATCGACTTTCAGGAGGAGTACGTCGAGCCCGGGCAGCTCGCGGAGGCCGTCGCGCAAATCTGGCTCGGCCGCAAGGATGTTGCGTCGCTCGAAGAGGGCCCCTTCTACGCGTATCTGCTACCGAGTGGGGCCTGGATCCGCCCCCCGCGCATCCCTCCCTCGGCCGTCCCGATAGGTGAGATTGCGTTCGCGCAGACGGGTCCCAAGAAGGGGACGGCAAGCGTCTCCTTCGTAGTCCCCCAGGTCGGGTCGGCTTCCTACGGCATCTACTACTGCAACGACCCTTGCGAGATAGCGACGGTCGGCGACCTGACCGGGGGTTGGATCAGGGTCGCTCGCAGCGCTGAGGAGGCTCACTTGCTCGACGAGCGCGAGCGCTTCGAGCGCAGGGCCGACGCGCTCGAGTTCAGGCTCGAGAGGGCGAAGCGGCAAGTCGAGAAGCTGGGCGAGGCCGCCCCGCGGTCCGTCGAGACGTCCGCTGGGATGCTCGGCTCCACGGAGATCACCGTGTCGCGCCGATTCGGCGGCCTCTCGCTCCTGTGGGCGGGGCTGGCAGGCTTGGCGCTGGGATCGCTCATCGGCCTCAGGCGGGTGAAGGCTCGACGCTCGGTTCCCTCGCCGGCGTCACCGGTGGAGGAAGCCGAGCAGATCCTCGAGCAGGAGCCCTCGCATAAATGAACAACTTTGATCATTCGTGCGAGGGTGCCTCGGGCATCCCTGTCAGGAGTGCTCGGGGAACTTCAGGCCGGTTCGCCGGCGTGGTACCGCCGGAACTGCGGAACGGCCGCGGCTAACAGCGCCACTCCCGCCACGCACGCGACCCCTCCCGAGACGACGGAGAACACGGGCGAGACGAGCTGGGCGACAAGCCCTGCCTCGAAGTCGCCGAGCCTTGGCCCGCTCACCACGACCATGATGTGGATGCCGGAGATCCGGCCTCGTAATCGGTCGGGCACGCTGGACTGCAGGATCGTCCCGCGGAAGATCGCGCTGATGACGTCGGCGGCTCCTGCTATGGCCATGAACACCAGCGCGACCGCGAACGCCTCGGTGGACAGGCCGAACCCGACGATCGCCAGGCCCCACACCGCCACAGCCCAGAGCACCGCCCGGCCCTGGTGCCTGACGTGCTGCACCCAGCCCGTCAACAGCGCGCCTATCGCGGCTCCAACCCCCGGTGCGGCGTAGAGGAACCCCAGGCCCATGGGTCCGACGTGGAATACCTCCACTGCGAGAAGCGGGAACAGGGCGCGCGGCATCCCGAACACCATGGCGTTGATGTCGATCAGGAACGTCGACTGAAGGACCCGCCTGCCCTTGAGGTAAGAGAAGCCTTCGCGCACCGAGCGCAGCACCGACGTGCGCGACTCGTCCTCCTCGGGAGGCATCGGCTTCATCAGCAGCATCGCCCAGATGGCGGCCAGGAAGGTCACGGCATCCACCGCATATGCCGCGGTCAGCCCGAAGCCGGCGATGATCACACCCCCGAGCGCCGGTCCCGCCACGTCGTTCACCTGGAACCCCAGCTGGTTCAGCGCGATCGCCGACGAGAGCCGCTTCCTGGTCACCAACCTGGGGGTCGCCGCAGACCGCGTCGGCGCGTCGATCGCGCCGAACGCCGCCGAGATCGCGGCCGAGAGGTAGAGGAGCCAGATCGGAGGCTCTCCCACGATGGCCCCGCCCACAAGCATCAGGGAGGCGGCCATCGAGCCAAGCTGGCTGATGATCAGGAGGCGCCTTCGGTCGTATCGGTCCGCGATGGCTCCTCCGATCAGAGCGAATGCGATCAGCGGAGCCACCTGGACGAGCCCGATCAGCCCGACGGCCAGCGCGGAGCCTGTGAGCTGGTACATCTGGAAGGGCAGCGCCACGACCGTTATGTGCTGGCCGGTGTGTGAGATGAGATCGCCGACCCAGAGCAGGCGGAAGTCCCGGGACTCGCGGAGCGGGCTGAGGTCCATGACCGACCGTTTGACCAGCGCGCCCGCCCTCGATCGGCGGCTCGGCTCCTCGGCCGGGGGGATCTCGTCGGGGGGACGCATCCGGCCAGGATATCCACGCCTTCAAGCCCCGGATCCGCTCGGTCGGCCAAGGCGACCCCCTGCTACGATGACCGACCGATGGCAGAGGTACAGCTCATAGCGGAGCCGCGAGAGGGCGTCGGAAAGGGCGCAGCTCGCAAGGCTCGGGCAGCCGGGAAGGTTCCGGCCGTCCTTTACGGGCCCGAGGTCGAGCCCAAGAGAGTCTCGGTCGACGCGCTCGAGCTGTGGCACGCCCTGCACACCGATGCGGGCACCAACGTGCTGATCAACCTGCAGGTAGAC
>JBOGVX010000080.1:0-9561 GCA_050693165.1 Actinomycetota bacterium
GGCCATGATGCTGCTGCGGGCCCGCGCGCTCTCGGTGGGCAGGTCGGGCGTGCGTCCGGTGCTGGTCGAGCGGATCGTCGACCTCCTCAACGCTCGCGTCACCCCCGCGGTGCCGAGCCGCGGCTCGGTCGGCGCGAGCGGTGACCTCGCGCAGCTCGCCCACATCGCGCTCTGCCTGATCGGCGAAGGTGACGTGCTCGCGAACGGCGGGGGGGTCGAGGCCTCAGCCGGAGCGCTGCGCCGCGCCGGGGTCGAGCCCGTGGAGCTCGAACCGAAGGAGGGGCTGGCGCTGGTCAACGGGACCGAAGGGATGCTCGCACTGGGAACGCTCGCGCTCCACGACGCTGAGCGGCTGATGTCCACCGCCGACGTCTCGGCCGCGATGACGATCGAGGGCGCGCTCGGGACCGACCGGCCGTTCGCTCGCGAGATCATCGGCTTGCGCCCGCAACCGGGGCAGGAGGACTCGGCGTTCAACATCCGCACGCTGCTCGCTGACAGCGCGATCATCACCTCGCACCGCGAGAGCGAACACGCGGTTCAGGATCCATACTCCATGCGCTGCGCGCCGCAGGTGCACGGCGCGGGTCGCGACGCCGCCGCGTTCGCTCGCGGCGTGTTCGAGCGTGAGCGCGCCTCGGTGGTGGACAACCCTGTGATCCTGCCCGACGGTCGCGTCGAGTCCACGGGCAACTTCCACGGCGAGCCTCTCGGCTACGCGCTGGACCTGCTCGCGATCGCGCTCGCCGGGCTGGGCAACATCAGCGAGAGGCGCACGTACTGGCTTCTCGGCCCGGCGCAGGCGCGCGGGCTGCCGCCCTTCCTGTCCACCGAGGCGGGGCTCGGCTCGGGCTACATGCTCGCGCAGTACACACAGGCCCAGCTCGTGTCGGAGTGCAAGTCGCTCGCGCAGCCGGCGAGCGTGGACTCGATACCTACCTCGGGGACACAGGAGGACCACGTCAGCATGGGGTGGCTGTCGGGGCTGCAGCTTCGCACGCTCGTCGGCCACGTCGAGACGATCCTCGCGATAGAGGCGATGTGCGCCGCTCAAGCGCTTGACCTTCGCAAGCCCCTCGAGCCCGCGCGCGGAACCGCCGCCGCGCGTGATGCGATACGAACGTCCATCCCGTTCCTCGAGACGGATCGCGCACTAGCTCCGGATATCGCTTCGGCCACCGGCATGGTTAGTGCGGGAACGCTCGTCGCCGCCGCGGAGGAAGCGATCGGAGAGGTTCGATGAAACGAGAGATCCGTGCGCCGCGTGGCAGCGAGATAACGGCGAAGGCGTGGCCGCAAGAAGCGGCGATGCGGATGCTGATGAACAACCTCGATCCCGAGGTCGCGGAGCGGCCGGAGGACCTCGTCGTCTACGGCGGGACCGGTCGTGCCGCGCGATCCTGGGAGGCGTACGACGCGATCGTCCGGACACTCAAGCACCTGGAGTCCGACGAGACGATGCTCGTCCAGTCCGGCAAGCCCGTGGGCGTGTTCCGGACGCACCCCGAGGCGCCGCGCGTCCTGATCTCGAACGCGATGCTCGTTCCGAAGTGGGCGACGTGGGAGAAGTTCCGCGAGCTCGAGCGCAAGGGCCTGACGATGTTCGGGCAGATGACGGCCGGCTCGTGGATCTACATCGGGACCCAGGGGATCCTGCAAGGCACGTACGAGACTCTCGCCGAGCTCGCGACCAAGCACTTCGGAGGCACGCTCGAGGGCCGGGTGACGCTGACGGCGGGCCTCGGCGGGATGGGCGGCGCGCAGCCGCTCGCGGTCACGATGAACGGCGGCGTCGCGCTCGTGGTCGAGGTGGATCCCACCCGGATCGAGCGTCGTGTGAAGCACCGCTACCTCGACCGCTCGACCGAGGACCTCGACGAGGCCATCCGATGGACCGACGAGGCTCGGCAGTCTAAGGAAGCCGTGTCCATCGGCCTTCTCGGCAACGCGGCCGAGGTCCTGCCCGAGCTCTTGCGTCGCGGATTCGCGCCCGACGTCGTGACCGACCAGACGTCCGCGCACGACCCGCTAGAAGGCTACGTGCCGGCCGGCCTCTCGCTGGATGAGGCTGACGAGCTTCGCGTGCGCGCGCCCGGCGAGTACGTGAAGCGAGCGAAGGAGTCGATGGCCGCCCACTGCGAGGCGATGGTCGGCTTCATGGACGCCGGCGCGATCACGTTCGACTACGGCAACAACCTGCGTGCCGGAGCTCAGGAGGGCGGCTTCGGCCGCGCGTACGACTTCCAGGGTTTCGTGCCCCTCTTCGTCCGCCCGATGTTCGCCGAGGGCAAGGGGCCCTTCCGCTGGGTAGCGCTGTCCGGCGACCCCGCCGACATCCTCGCGACCGACCGCGCGGTCGCGGAACTCTTCCCCGAGAACGAGCGTCTACAGAGATGGCTGCGGCTCGCCGAGGAGCGGGTGGCCTATCAAGGCCTGCCCGCACGCATCTGCTGGCTCGGCTACGGCGAGCGAGACAGAGCCGGGCTCCGCTTCAACGATCTCGTCGCATCCGGCGAGGTCTCCGCCCCGATCGTGATCGGCCGGGACCACCTCGACGCCGGAAGCGTCGCCTCCCCCGACCGCGAGACCGAGGGCATGAAGGACGGCTCGGACGCGGTCGCCGACTGGCCGATCCTCAACGCGCTCATCAACACGGCGGCAGGCGCTCACTGGGTGAGCGTCCACCACGGCGGCGGTGTCGGGATCGGCGCCTCGATCCACGCCGGCATGGTCGTCGTCGCGGACGGCAGCGAAGAAGCAGCGCGGCGCCTGGAGCGAGTGCTTACCACCGACCCCGGGACGGGAGTCATCCGCCACGCCGACGCGGGCTACGAGCGAGCCATCGAGGTCGCGAACGAGCGCGGCGTGCGGCTCCCCTGGCGCGAGTGACGTGACCGATCCCAACTGGCCCCGCGCGTCCGCCTGGCTCGGCGGCGACAACCTCGAGGAGACGATCGCGACGCTCCAGGTCATCGGCGCACCGGTGCGGCTCGGCTCGATATCCGGTGGTCGCTTCGACCTCGCGCCTCAGGAGATCCGCGCGGCGCTCGAGAGGTTCAGCACTTACGACGGAGAGGTGGACGTCCGGGCAGTGCGGGTTCGCGACTCCGGTGACCTGGCGTTGGCCTCGAAGACCCCTGAAGAATCGCTCGACGAGATCTCTGGCGCGGTCGGCGGCAGCCTCCCTCACTCCGACGCGCTCGTGATCCTCGGCGGAGACAACAGCATCACGCGGCCCGGTGTGCGGGGACTTGGCCCGGACCTGAAACGGATCGGGCTCCTGACCCTCGACGCGCATCACGATCTCAGGGACACGGCCGATGGTCTCTCGAACGGCAATCCGGTTCGAGCACTGCTAGAGGACGGGCTGCCCGGCTCGAACATCGCGCAGATCGGCATCCAGGCCTTCGCCAACTCCCCCGCATACGCGGAAGTCGCAAAGGATCAAGGGATCAAGGTGTGCTCGGTAGAGCTGGCTCGCGCTCGGGGAGTCGCCGGTTCAGTCGAGGAGGCTCTCGAGGAGCTCGACGCCCACGTTGACGCGATCTACGTGGATCTCGACGTCGACGTGCTCGACCGGGCTTTCGCACCTGCATGTCCGGGGTCGCGGCCCGGCGGGCTCACGCCCTGGGAGGTCCAGGCAGCGGCACGCATCTGCGGCGAGTTCCCGAAGGTCCGGGCGATCGACATAGTCGAGGTCGACCCGAAGCGTGACGTAAAGGAGGTCACGACTCTCGCCGCGGCCTCGTTCGTTCTGTCTTTTGCAGCCGGGCTAACCCGGCGCGGTGCGTCTTAGAAGACGTCCAGCACGTAGCTGCCTACGAACCAGAGGATCGCGAGCACTATAAGGAATATGAACCCGTACTTGACGGCGGCGTAGCCCGCCCACGAGTTCTCCTGCGGAGCTCGCTGCGGTGCTGGATCCTGATGTGTTTGTGGCTGAGTAATCGAAACAGCCTCCTTTTCCTACGCACTAGGTTTTGCCCGAGCCGAGCGGAGGCGAAACAGACGTGCCTTCAGACGCCGGGGTCGGCGACTTCCTTGCGGAGAGTTGCGAGGGTTCGGGACAGTAACCGAGAGACGTGCATCTGTGACATGCCGAGCTCTTCCGCGATCTGGGTCTGAGTGAGTCCACGGAAGAAGCGCAGGTACAGGATGTCGCGCTCGCGGGCGGGGAGGCTCTTGATCGCGGGCGCGACGCTCGTCCATCCCTCGAGGAGCTCGTAGGCCTCCTCCTCCTTGCCGAGACGGTCCACCGACGCCGTGCCTTCTTCGTCGGTGGGTGCGTCGAGCGAGGCCGTCGTGTACGCATGCGCGGTCTCCATCGCCTCGAGAACCTCTTCCTCCGAGAGCCCGGTGCGCTTCCCGATCTCGCGAACGGTCGGCGCGCGGCCGAGGTCCTGGTACATCTCCGTGACCGTCCGCCCGACCTTCATCCCGGCTTCCTGCAGCCGGCGAGGCACACGGAGCGACCAGCCCTTGTCCCGGAAGTGCCGCTTGAGCTCGCCCACGACGGTCGCGGTCGCGTACGTCGAGAACTTCACGCCCCGCTCCAGGTCGAAGCGGTCGATGGCCTTCAGAAGCCCGAGGCTCGCGACCTGGATCAGGTCATCGAGCGGCTCGCCGCGCCCGTAGAACCTGCGCGCGAGGTACTCCGCCAGCGACTGGAAGATCCGAGAAAGCTCGTCGCGAGCCTCGGGGTCCGGCAGCTTCGCGAATAGCTCGCGCGCCTGGACCTCCTGCTCGTCGACGCGCTCCTCGGCTGCGAACTCCAGCCCCCCCGTGTCCGGCTCCTGAGCACTCACGAAACCCCGGTCTCCATCTCGATCCGGACACCGGGACCTGTGTCGGTCTGCTCGAAGCTGACCTGGTCGGCGAGCCCGGACAGAACCCTCCAGGCGAGGGTCCCCTCCACGTCCGGCGGGGGCCACGCGCCGTTTGCCTCGGCGTCGCTCCCGACGAGGATCACGAGGTTCTCGCCCGGCGTCACCCGCATCGTCAGCGTTTGGGCAGGCAGCCTCAGCAGCGTCGCCGACGCCTCGTCGACGACCATCCGCAGGTCGTCGATCCGGTCGTACGTCAGGTCGAGCTGCGCGCCGACGCTGGCCACGACCGCGCGCAACAGGCGGACCAAGTCTGGGCGTGCCGGGATCGTTAGCGTGACGTCCGTGGTCAAGGGTCGCCTATACTACGGCCCCCGCAGGGGACCAACCATGGCAGAGAACCTGATCATCGATACGGAAGAGCGCAGCGGCGTAAGTGTCGTCGCGATAAAGGGCGAGGTCGACCTCTACACGGCCCCGAGCCTCAAGGAGCGCATCGCCGATCTCGTCTCCGGTGGCAAGTCTAAGCTCGCGGTGGACCTGTCGGGAGTCGAGTTCATGGACTCCACCGGCCTCGGCGTACTGATCGGCGGGCTGAAGCGGTGCAAGGAGGTCGGCGGCACGCTTTCATTGGTAGGCCCGAGGGAACCGGTCGTCAAGGTTCTGTCCATCACCGGGCTCGACAAGATCTTCTCCATCCACGAGACGGTGGAGCAGGCCGTATCGTCGTGACCTCCGAGCAGTTCACGCTGGAGCTCCCTCGGGATCCCGCGTTCGTCGCCACAGCCCGCATGTTCGCCTCGTCCTTGGCTCGCCACTTCGAGATCGAGGAGGACGTGGTCGAGGACCTCAAGCTCGCTGTCTCCGAGGCCTGCACGCGAGCCATCGCGGCCGCGAACCGGAAAGACGAGCCTCTCGCCGTAAGCGTCGCCCGCGACAACGGCCGCCTCGTGTTCGAGGTCTCGCAAGGAGATCCGAGCAAGGTCGCGGAGACGGGCGCCCAGGAGCAGCTTTCGGCCGGGCTCAGCCTGGAGCTGATCACCGCGCTCTTCGCCGACGCCGAGGTGGCCGCGGATGCGGGCGGCCAGCCGGTGGTTCGGTTCTCGATCCCTTAGCTCGCCGCCGCCGCAGGAACCCTCAGAACGACGATCGCCATGTCGTCGCGCGGCGCGTCCTCCTCCTCAAGCGCGGCCTCGCGGTAGATGCGGTCCGCGATCGTGGTCGCGTCTAGCCCCTCGCTGTCCCACAGGAGAGACACGAGGTGGGCGTCTCCAGCGGTACCGTTCCGGCCGAACTGCTCGGTGACTCCGTCCGTGTAGAAGACGATCGCATCCCCGGGCCCGAGCTCGACGGGGCTGTCGATGAGGTCCGCATCGGGGAACACGCCCAGGAGCGTGCCGAGGCAGTCAGTCTCCTCGACGGTCCGGCTGGCCCTGATCACCAGGGGCGCAGGGTGGCCCCCGCAGGACACCTTCATCTTCACGACGCCGTTGCTGCTCTCCACGGTACCCATGGTCGCCGTGCAGAACCGGTCGCCGTTCGTCTTGAGGATCTGCCGGTTCACGATAGATAGGATGGCGCTCGGCCTCCGCTCGCGAGCTGCGGCCGTGCGGATCGTGTGCCGAACGAGGCCCGTCAGCGCGGCGGCCTCCGGACCCTTCCCGCAGACGTCGCCAAGTGCGACCGCCCACGAACCCCCTCCGGCGTCGAACACGTCGAAGAAGTCGCCGCCAACCAGATTGCCCTCGCCGGCCGGCCGGTACCGGACGGCGACCTCGAGCCCCGGTATGTCGGGGATCTCGGAAGGCAATAGGCTGTTCTGGAGCGTCTGAGCGATACGCGTCCGCTCCTGATGCAGCCGCGCGTTCTCGATCGCCATGGAGGCAGTGCGCGCGAGCTCCTCGGCGAACGGAAGGTCCGCGTCCGTGAACCGTCGGTCGGACTCGGCCTGGATAAGCGCGAGCGCGCCGATCGGACCTTGCGGCCCGGTCAAGGCGACCAGCAGGGCGGAGTGCAAGCCCAGCTCCTTGAGGATCCGCAAGTGCTCGTTGTCGCTGGCAACCGACCGGATCAGCTCCTCCGTGACCTTCGGGATGACGCGCGACCTGCCTGTGCGAAGGACGGACACCAGCGGCGAGCTGGGATCCGAGAGGTTGGGCGGGTACTTCTCTCGAAGAGCTCGCACGAAGTCGGACTTCTCGGGGTCGGGATGCGCGATGTGCTGCTCCAGAGTTCCCTCACCCGGCGAGCGCAGCGCGATGAAGCACCAGTCCGCGACCCGCGGAACCGCGAGTCGCGTGAGGTCGGAGATCGTCTGAGAGGAGTCGAGCGACGTGGTCAGTACGCGGTTGGCCTCGGCGAGGAACGCCAGACGGTCCTGGCCGGCTCGAGCCCTTGCGCGCGCCGCCTCCTCCGTGGACAGGAGCACGGCCAATCCGACGAAGAGCGCGAGGACGATCCAGTCCTCGGTCTGAGGAGAGGTCAGGTCGTTCGGTGGGTCGATGTAGACCGTTTGCAGGATCGCGGACCCGATCGCGGCGACCAGCGCCGGCCACAGCCTGCCGATGAGCGCGGCCGGCACAAGGGCAAGGAGGTAGAGCCCGGCCGGTCCTTCCAGCGAGTCCACCAGAGGTGTGATGGCGATCGGGCCGAGCACGGACGCGACGAACCCAATCAGAAGTCGCCTGCGACCCTGACCGAGAGTGAGCTCGTGCCAGAGACCGCTGGTGGCCGGGCGTTCCAGAACGGATGCCATCTGGGGACTCAAAATAGATTACTCCCTTCCGCCCACCTCAGGAAAGTGAGCAAAAAGGTCACTCCAGACTGATTAGGGATGTCGACAGGGGATAAAAGTCAAAGCGGTGGATACCGTGAGGAGCAGCCCTCCCGGCTTCGAGATCCAGTTGGCGCCAACCGACCTCGCCCCCGCAGCAGCCAGGCACGTCGTCGATCGCCTCGAGGGCCAGTTGGACCCCGCCGGCCTCGAGACCATGCGCCTGCTCGTCAGCGAGCTCGTGACCAACTGCGTGCGGCACGCCCGCATGACGGACGCGGACTGGATCAACCTGTCCGTCCGCGAGGGGCCACAGGCCCTCCACGTGGCGGTCAGCGACCCGGGCGTGGGCTTCGAGCAGCGGCCCGGCCCACCTCGGCCCGGAGACCCCTCCGGGTGGGGCCTGTACCTGGTCGAGCAGCTCGCCGACCGCTGGGGCCTCAACCGCGACGGCGCAACCGAGGTCTGGTTCGAGATCGACCGCGACGCTCAGCTCTAGCTACGCCAGCAGCCCCCGCGCGAAGTACCAGATGAAGACCCCGGACACCACGTACATCAGCCAGTGGATCTCGCGCACCCGCCCACTCGCGAGCGCGATCACCGTGTAAGCGATGAACCCGGCGCCGACGCCATTGGTGATGCTGAACGTGAACGGCATAAGCGTGACGGTCAGCAGGGCGGGTATCCCGATGCCCGGGTCACCCCACTCGATGTCCCGGATCAGTCTCATCATGAAGTAGCCGATCACGACGAGGACCGGCGCCGTTGCCTCTGGCGGGATCATCCCCGCGATGGGCGCGAGGAACAGCGACAGCAGGAACAGCACGCCGACCACGACTGCGGTGAGCCCGGTACGTCCACCTTCCGACACACCTGCAGCGCTCTCGATAAACGTTGTGTTTGAGGAGGCCGACGCCGCCCCTCCCGCGGCCGCAGCCAGAGAGTCGACCAGCAGGACCCGGTTGATGCCCGGCAGGCGCCCGTTCTTGTCGAGCAGCCCGGCCTCGCCACCGATCCCCACGACGGTTCCCATCGTGTCGAAGAAATCCGACAGCATCACCGATACGATCAGCGCCAGCGCCGTCGCGAACGGGACCACGTCGAACACTCCGAAGTTGAACTCGCCGATGAGGCTGAAGTCGGGAGTCTGCACGAATGTGTCGGGGAACTGCGCCACACCGGGACCGACGGTGGCCCAGATCGCATTGTCGCCCCACACGCCGTTGACCAGGATCGCGAAAGCCGTCGTAGCGAGGATGCTGATCAGCAGGGCGCCCCGCACCTTCCTGCTGACGAGGATGAATGTGAGCGCGAGCCCGACGACGAATACGAGCATCCGCAGCGTAGTGAGGTCGCCGTTCAAGGTGACGATGGGTGTACCGCCCTCCGGGTGAACGACTATCCCGGCGTTGATCAGTCCGATGAAGGCTATGAAGAGCCCTATCCCGATGCCGATCGCCTTCTTCAGGTCCATCGGGATCGCGTTCAGAACCGCCTCGCGGAACCCGGTTATGACGAGAACCGCGATGACCAGTCCCTCTATGACGATGACGCCCATGGCCTGGGGGAACGTCAGCCCGAAACCGGCAACGAGCGTGAACGCCACGAACGCGTTGAGGCCGAGGCCCGAGGCCAGCGCGAACGGGTAGTTCGCGAACAGCCCCATCGCGAGCGTCATGACGCCACCCACCAGAGCCGTAGCTGCGAGGACGGCAGGGAATGGCAGGCCGATCTCCTCCAGCCCCTCGATGCCAGTGAAGCTCAGGATCTGGGGATTGACGAACAGGATGTAGGCCATCGTCAGATACGTGGCCAATCCGGCGATGATCTCCGTTCGGACGGTGGATCCTCGTTCGGAGATCTTGAAGAACCGGTCGAGCCCCGACGTTTCCGTGCGCGTCTGCGCCATGTCCTCCCCCTCGCATAGACGCCGGCACACAGCCGGCGTCGCCAGCCAGCCAGCCA
>JBOGVX010000081.1:0-16387 GCA_050693165.1 Actinomycetota bacterium
TTCGACCAGGGAGGCATCAACCTTGTCCGCACCGATGGCGGTCCCGACAACGTCACGACGGGGAGCGGCAACAGCCGTATCGCTACCGGCAAGGGTAAGGACACGGTCTCGGCAGGCGCTGGGCGGAACAACGTTCGCCTCGGCAAGGGCCGCGACCGGGCCGTGACCGACAGCGGTAACGACCTGGTCAAGGGTGGTGCCGGCAAGGACAAAATCCGAGCCGGTGACGGCAAGAACCGGGTCGGCGGCGGCCGCGGCAACGACAGGCTGCGGACGGGATCAGGCCGAGACCGCCTCAACGGCGGCAAGGGCCGTGACACCTGCAGGGCCGACGGTGGCAAGAACCGCGTTCGCAACTGCGAGCGTGGCCGCAGGTAGGTCGCGATAGGAACGCGGAAGGCTCCCGGCCACCGCCGGGGGCCTTCCTTTTTGGCCGCCATGGGCGGGTTGCCGTTCCTGGGCCTCTCTGCTACTCTGCGTCGCTTGAAAGCCCGTAGCCTGAATCGCCTAGGGCAATCGGCCCTGGGTGAGGAAAAGGGGGGAATATGAATCAGTTCGCCCGTTTGTCCGCGGTGGCGGCGGTGGTGGCGGTCCTGACCGCAACGGTCGGCGGCCCCGCACTGGGTGCTCCGGACCGGAAATTCACGTCGGATTTCCGCGATTCGTCAGGGAAGGTGATCATCCCTTGCGTGGAGACCGGAGCCACCAACACCTTGCATTACCGGGTCACGAAGATCGCCAAGCAGGGTCCGCCGATTCGGACCGCCGAAGTCACCACTAATGGATTTAGCGGGATCTCGGCCGGAACGCCCATCGCGAGTCAGGGTTCGTGGAGCGCGGCGGGTCACTCGAGCGGAGTCTCGATCACCGGCAAGCAGCTCATCAAGGCCGGCTCGTGGGTTCAGGTGCCGATCACGGCCACTGCTCCTGCCAGCCCCGGAGTGTTCGAGTGGTCGGCCACGGCCGACGGCCCGGGCGGCCCGGCCTGGAGCCCGGCCGGTGGGCCTCCCGTCATCCATGTGGTTGACGATCACCCTGGCGACTGCCCGCCGGGAACCACGCCCGTCCCGCCGGGTTGTGTCTCCTCGAACCCGACCGACACCGACAAGGACGGGATCCCGGATGATTGCGACACCGACGACGACAACGATGGGATCCCCGACCCCAACGACAACTGCCCGCTGACCGCCAATCCTGGTCAGGAGGATGCCGACGGCGACGGCAAGGGCGACGTCTGCGACACGGAAGGACCTCCGGGTAACCACAACGGGGTCAACGGAAGCGACGACTGCACCGACGGCGTCGACAATGACGGCGACAATGCGACGGATGGCGCTGACTCCGGCTGTGGCGGCACTGGGGGCGCCGGAACTCAGTCTGGCGCCGGAACTCCTTGCACCAGCCCGACCATCACAGGTGGGGCGGGTGACTCGCTCATCGTCGGCACACCCGGCAACGACGTGATCCTCGATCTGCTCGGCAACAACCACGTGGAGGGTCGTGGCGGCAACGACACGATCTGCACGGGCCCGGGCAACGACGTCATCCTCAGCCTGAACGGGTCGGACATCGCGTTCGACCAGGGCGGAACGAACCTCATCCGCACCGCGGGCGGGCCCGACAGCATCACCACGGGCCGCGGCAACAGCCGCATCGCGGCAGGCAAGGGGGCCGACAGGGTTTCGTCGGGCACCGGAAAGAACCAGATCCGCCTCGGAAAGGGTCGTGACCGCGCAACGACCGACAGCGGAAACGACACCATCAAGGGCGGTCGCGGCAAGGACATCATCCGCGCCGGCGATGGCAAGAACCGCCTCGGCGGCGGCCGCGGAAACGACAAGCTGCGGGCCGGCTCCGGTAGGGACCGGCTGAACGGCGGCAAGAACCGTGACACCTGCAGGGCGGACGGCGGCAAGAACCGCTTCCGTAACTGCGAGGTTGCTCGCGGCAACGGCGCCTAGCAGCAGCAGCATAGGTGAAGAGGCCCCCGGGCAGTCCCGGGGGCCTCTTCCTTTGCGGGCTCGGCTGCGGGCTCGAGGCTAAGATTCCGGCGATGACGCGACTGTTCGGCACCGACGGAGTGCGCGGAGTGGCGAACCGGGATCTCACCCCGGAGCTCGCCTTCGCGCTGGGGCGCGCTGCGGTGGGCGTCCTCGCGGGAGAGGGGAGGCCGAGGATCGCCATCGGGCGCGACACCAGGGTGTCGGGGCCGATGCTTCAGGCCGCCCTGTCCGCGGGGATGTGCTCCGCGGGCGCGGACGTGCTTCGCCTGGGTGTGGTCCCGACGCCTGCCGTCGCGTTCCTGACGCCGCTCCTCGGAGCCGATGCGGGGGGGGTGATCTCCGCTTCGCACAACCCTCCGGAGGACAACGGGATCAAGTTCTTCTCCGCGGACGGGTTCAAGCTTCCGGACTCGACCGAGGATCAGATCGAGCGCCTGATGAGCGAGGACACTGCGCCTCGTGCCGAGGGCCTGGACATCGGCCGGGTATCCGACTCACCCGAGGGTATCGAGAGGTACGTCGAGCATCTGGTCGCATCCGCGGAACATCCACTCGATGGCATGCATGTCGTCGTCGACTGTGCCAACGGAGCCGCGTTCCGGCTCGGACCCCAGGTGCTGGAGCGACTCGGTGCGCGAGTGGAGGCGGTGAACGCGGAGGGCGACGGATCGGCGATCAACGTGAAGAGCGGGGCCGCTCACCCCGATGTGCTCGCAGCCTCGTTGCGAGATCTGGGCGCGGATGCGGGTGTCGCTTTCGACGGGGACGCCGACAGGGCGATGTTCGTGGACGCCGAGGGGGCGGTCATCGACGGTGATGACGTGATCGCGGCCTGCGCACTCGCGATGCACGCTGAGGGGCGACTGGCAGCCGACACGGTTGTGGTCACCGTGATGGCGAACCTGGGGCTGAGGCGAGCGATGGAAGAGGCCGGGATCAGGGTGGTCGAGACCCAGGTCGGTGACCGTTACGTGCTGGAGGAGATGCGCCGCACCGGCGCGACCCTGGGCGGCGAGCAGTCGGGCCACGTGATCTTCCTGGAGCAGGCCACGACGGGGGACGGGCTACTGACGGCGGTCCGGCTCCTGTCCCTCGCACAGAAGAAGGGGAAAACACTGAAGGAGCTGACCTCGACGCTTCACCGATACCCGCAGGTGCTCGAGAACGTGCCCGCTCAGGACGCTCGAGCGGTCGTGGCGGACCCCGGGCTCAACGGGGCCATCCGCCGCGTCGAGGAGACCCTCGGGGATCGCGGGAGGGTGCTGGTCAGGGCCTCGGGCACCGAACCGCTCGTCAGGATCATGGTCGAGGCCGAGAGCGAGGACGAGGCCAGGCGCCACGCCGAGACCCTGGCCCAAGTGGCCCGTTCGGCCGCCTGAGCTGACCTTTTTCACTCTCCGAGGTGGACCGACCTCCTCCTGTACCCTATGAACCTCATGTGCGGCATCGTGGGCTACGTCGGCCCCGACGAAGCCCTCCCGATCCTCCTGGAGGGCCTGGGGCGTCTCGAGTACAGGGGCTATGACTCGGCGGGCGTCGCCGTGGTCGATGGCGGCCTCAACGTCGCCAGGAAGGCCGGAAAGCTCCGGGAGCTCGAGAAGGCGATCTCCCAGGGCGAGGCTCCTTCCGGCTCGGTCGGGATGGGTCACACGAGGTGGGCGACACACGGAGCTCCCACGGACCGGAATGCCCACCCCCACGTCGACTGTCACGGCAGGATCGCGGTGATCCACAACGGGATAATCGAGAACTTCTCGGAGATCCGGACGGAGCTCGAGAGCGCCGGTCACACGTTCACGTCCGAGACCGACACCGAGTGCGTTGCGCACCTCATCGAGGCTGAGTTCGCCGGGGGCGCCGAGCTGTCGGATGCGGTGCGCGCCGCGGTGGCCCGGCTCGACGGCGCTTACGCGCTCGTGGTCGTGTCGGCCGACGAGCCCGACGTCATCGTGGGTGTACGGGTCTCGAGCCCGATAGTTGTGGGCTTGGGCAACGGCGAGAACCTCCTGGCCTCCGATGCTCCGGCCTTGCTGGAGAGGACGCGCCGGATCGTGCCGCTGCAGGACGGTCAGATGGTCGAGCTTCGAGCCAACGAAGTGAGGATCACCGACTTCGAGGGGAACGAGTTCGAGGCGAAGCCGCTCGAGGTCGACTGGGACCTTCGTCGCGCGGAGAAGGGCGGCTTCGACGACTTCATGCTCAAGGAGATCCACGAGCAGCCCTCGGCGATCCGCGACACAATCCGTGGACGAGTCCGTGCCGGCGTACACAGGCTCGACGAGCTGCGGATGAGTGAGGACGCGATCCGGGCCGTCGACGGGGTATTCGTGGTCGCCTGTGGGACGGCTTTCCACGCGGGCCTCGTCGCGAAGTATGCGATCGAGCGCTGGACGAGGCTGCCTGTCGAGATCGACGTCGCGAGCGAGTTCCGCTATCGGGACCCCGTCCTCGACCGAAACACGTTGACTCTCGCTATCTCGCAATCGGGCGAGACGATCGACACACTCCAGGCCCTGCGTCACGCGAAGTCGCAGTCGTCCTGGGCGCTGGCCATCACCAACACCGTCGGATCCTCGGTTGCCAGGGAGGCGGATGCGGTCCTGTACACGCACGCGGGTCCGGAGGTGGGCGTGGCCGCGACGAAGACGTTCGCGACTCAGATGGTCTCGCTCCATCTTCTCGGTCTCTACCTGGCGCAGGTGCGCGGCACGATGCCAGAGGAAGAGATCGGCGAGATGGTGGACAGGATCCTCGAGCTTCCCGACCAGGTCCGTCGGACCCTCGACGTCGACGAGCAGGTGACGCGACTCGCCGAGGAGTACGGCGAGGCATCGGACTTCCTGTTCCTCGGACGTCACACCGGTTACCCGGCCGCCCTCGAGGGAGCATTGAAGCTGAAGGAGATCTCCTACATCCACGCGGAGGGTTACGCCGCGGGCGAGCTGAAGCACGGTCCGATCGCACTGATCGAAGAGGGCGTTCCCGTCGTTGCGGTCGCGACCCAGAGCCACGTCTACGCCAAGGTGCTCTCCAACATCCAGGAAGTGAAGGCTCGCGGCGCGCGGGTCATCGCGATCGCCACAGAGGGCGACACGGAGATCGGCGACCTCGTCGATGACGTGATCGAGGTGCCCCGTACTCCGGACCTCCTCGCGCCCGTCCTGGTCTCGGTACCGCTGCAACTGCTCGCGTACCGGATCGCGAAGCTCCGAGGTTGCGACGTGGACCAGCCCCGGAACCTCGCGAAGTCCGTCACGGTCGAGTAGGCCCGCCGTGCGGATCCTCGGCATCGGCGTGGACATCGTGGAGGTTCAGCGGATCCGCGACTTGATGGAGGCTCGTCCTGGTTTCCGGGATCGAGTCTTCACATCCGGCGAGATCGTCGACTGTCAGCAGGAGGCCGACCCAGCACCCTGCTTCGCCGCCAGATGGGCGGCCCGCGAGGCAGCGACCAAGGCTCTCGGCGGGATACCCCAGCTCGACTGGCGCGAGATCGCCTTGCGGCGCGGTCCCGACGGCGACCCCCACCTGGCCCTGGAAGGGAGCGCGAAGGCCCGAGCTCAGGAGGTCGGCGCCGAACAGGTCCTCGTCTCCATCTCGCACGAGAAGTCGGTGGCCGCCGCGTTCTGTATCGCTGTGGGGAGCTGACCGTGATCCCCGTCCTGACGGCTGAAGAGGCGAGGGCGCTCGAGCGCGAAGCCGAAGCGCGCGGGACGAGCGTCGAGGTCCTCATGGAGCGAGCCGGCCACGCAGTCGCGCGCGCCGCCGCCGAGCTAGCCGGCGGATCGTACGGGCGGCGAGCCGTCGTCGTGGCGGGTAAGGGGAACAACGCGGGGGACGGTTTCGTCGCGGCTCGCTTCCTCGCCTCATGGGGGATGCGTGCGACCGTGGTGCTCGTCGGCGAAGCCGATGAGCTGCGAGAGCCCGCGGCGGCCAACTTCGAGCGGCTCGCTGGAACGGGCGTGCGCGTCGTTCCTTTCTCCGAGGAAGCAGCGGATCGCGAGCTCGAGAGAGCCGACGTCGCCATAGACGCCATCTTCGGGCTGGGGTTTCATGGAACCCCGAAGGACCCTTACGCCGCGGCCATGAACTCCTTCGAGATGCACGAGGTCCCGGTGGTTAGCGTTGACATCCCGTCGGGGGTGGAGTCGGACACGGGACGTTGCCACGGTTCGGCCATCCATCCCACGGTCACGGTGACGTTTGGCGCACCGAAAATTGGCAATATCCTGCCGCCCGGCGCATGCCCCTACGGGTCCAAGCTCGAGGTCGCGGACATCGGTTATCCGAGAGAGCTCGTCACCCGGGTCGAGCCCTACCTGCCTTACCAGTGGCCCATCACTCTTCTCGAGATCGGCGATGTCACCACCCCCTCGCCCAAGCCTCCCAACGCCCACAAGCGCGACGCGGTCGTCCTGGTGGTGGCCGGCTCCCGGAGGATGACCGGCGCTCCCGCACTGGTCGCCTCCGGTGCCTACAGGGCGGGCGCCGGGCTGGTGATCCTCGCTGTGCCCGGGAGCATCCTCCCGGTCGTTCAGTCCGCCGTCCGCGAAGCCACGTTCCTGCCCCTGCCCGAGGACTCGAGCGGGGTGGTGTCTGAGCGAGCCTGGGATGTTCTGAGCGAGATCCTGTCGACGGTACACGCGGTTGCCGTCGGCCCGGGGTTGTCCAGGGAAGGAGGGGCTCCCGCATTCGTTCGACGGCTGGTTCGAGAGTCACCCGTGCCCCTGGTGATCGACGCGGATGCGATAAACGCCTTCGCCGGGAGTGCCGCCGATCTGGCCGAGCGGAACGCCGAGGCCGTGATCACCCCGCACCATGGTGAGCTGGCGCGTCTCATGGGCATATCGACCCACGAGGTCAGGGACGATCTCCTCGGTAGCGTCAGGGCCGCGTCGAGAGAGACGAGCATGCCCGTCCTGTTGAAAGGGTGGCCGAACCTGCTCGCGGTTCCGGAAGGGAACGTGAAGATCGAACGAACGGGAACCTCGGCTCTGGCGACCGCCGGAACGGGCGATGTCCTCACAGGTGTCATCAGTGGCTTCCTCGCACACGCGGGGGGAGCCGACGACGGAGCTATAGCCGGAGCACAGGTGCACGGCCTCGCCGGAAGGGTCGCGGTGGAACGTATCGGCCCGGGGATCACGGCCGGCGATGTGGCCGAGTCGATACCGGAGGCCATCCGCCGGCTGAGGGAGGACGCGTAGTGACGACGCGGTCGTCGATCCTGTCAACGGGATTCAGGCCGACCGTCGCCGAGATCGATCTCGACGCGATCCGTCACAACCTGCGAACCATCAAGCCTGAAAGCGCCGAGCTCATGGCGGTGGTGAAGGCGAACGGCTACGGCCACAAGGCGATCCCGGTCGCGAGAGCCGCGCTTCAGGGCGGTGCGACGTGGCTCGGCGTCGCCCTGGTGGAGGAGGGCCTCGCGCTGCGGGAGGCCGGTATCGACGCGCCCATCCTCGTTCTGACCGAGCTACCTTCCGGGTCCGAACGTGATGCGCTCGAGAAGCGTCTCACTCCCACCGTCTACGGGGATGGGGCCGTGGACGCCATCGCCGAGTCGGCCGCGCCCGAGGGCGTGGGCGTGCACGTCAAGGTCGACACCGGTATGCATCGAGTGGGGATCCCGCCCGAGCAAGCCCGGGGGTTGGTGGAGCGGCTGAGTGATGCCGGGCAGCAGGTGGAGGGCATCTGGACGCACTTCGCGAGAGCCGAGGAGCCCGGCAACGAGACGACCGCGCGCCAGCTCGAGCTGTTCCTCGACGTGTGCTCCGACCTCGAGTCGCGCGGCATCCGGCCCCGTTACCGACATGCGGCGAACTCGGGCGCGACGATGTCGATGCCGGAGAGCCACCTGGATCTCGTCCGGGTGGGCGCCGCCCTTTACGGCATCACTCCCGGACCCGGCCACGTGGGGACCTTCGACCTGAGGCCGGCTATGACCCTCAGGTCCGCGGTGACGCACATCAAGCGAGTTCCGGCCGGGCATGGGATCTCCTACGGCCACCTGTACCGGACGGAAGTCGAGACGACGATCGCTACGATCCCGATCGGTTATGCGGACGGCTACTTGAGGTCGCTGTCGAACGTTGGTCGAGTGCTGATCCGCGGCAGGCGGTATCCGGTGGTGGGCACCATCACGATGGATCACCTGATGGTCGACTGCGGCGACGATCCCGTGGAGGCCGGTGATGACGTGGTGCTCTTCGGCCGCCAGGGAGATGCCGAGCTCCGGGTCGAGGAGGTTGCCTCCTGGGCCGGGACGATCGGCTACGAGATGGTCTGCGCGGTCAGCGAGAGAGTGCCCAGGCGGGTGACGGTCGAGTGAGCGCTCGCACCCGCAACCGGGCCCTGCGCAGGCTCGCCATCGGAGCCGCGGGCGCGGGCATAGCGGCCACGGCTGCCGTCATCGCTCAGCGGGCCGCCGCCAAGAAGCTCCGCTCCCGTCCCGACCCGGAGAGCACGGAGCGCCTCGACATGCTTCCGTCCGAGGACATCCCGGTGACCTCGCTCGACGGAACAAAGCTTCACGTTCGTGCTGTGGGTCCGGAGGATGCGCCCGTCCTCGTATTCCTACACGGCATCACGCTGGACATGACCACGTGGCACTACCAGTGGCGGCACTTCTCGGATCGCTACCGCTGCATCCTTGTCGACCTTCGTGCCCATGGGCGATCGGGGCGGCCGCCGGACGGCGACTACTCGCTCACGGCCATGGGCAGGGACATCAAGGCCGTGCTCGACGCCGCGGTTCCCGAAGGCCCCGCGATCATCCTCGGCCACAGCATGGGGGGCATGGCCCTGCTCGCGTTCGCGCTCGAGTTCCCCGAGGAGTTCGGGAGCAGGGTCCGGGGTGCGGTGTTCGTCGACACCGGGGCCTCGGACCTCGCTCGCGAGGCGTTCGGGGGTTTCGGGGTCAGGATCGCGGCCGCGCTCCGCCGGGTGGGGGACCGGTACAGGGACCGGCCGGAGCTCGCGGAGAAGCTCCGGCAGCGCGTCCAGCGATACGGCGTGGACCTCACGTTCCTGATCGCGTGGGCGAGCAACTTCGGGCCCGGCGCGTCGCCATCGCATGTAGAGCACATCGCCAGGATCGCCGCCCGTACGCCGGTCGAGGTGTATGTCCACACCCTCAGGGACCTCCTCGAGATGGACCTTCGCGAGGCTATCGAGCACGTCAAGGTCCCCTCGCTCGTGATCGTGGGGGACCGTGACCTTCTGACGCCCAAGACCAGTGCCCAGGCCCTGCGCGCGGCCCTGCCCGAGGCTCGGGCCGTCGTCATCACGGGTGCGGGTCACATCTCGATGCTGGAGCGCCACAAGGTCTTCAACGAGGTCCTGTCGGGCTACCTCGACCAGATCCTCGAGTCGGAGGGGCGCAGGGAGCCGCGCAGGAAGCGTCCGGCCCGCGCCAAGGGGTGAGCTCGAGCGTCGAGGGCGTCAGGGTCGGACACTGGTCCGATCCTCAGGGAAGGACCGGCTGCACCGTCGTGCTGCCACCCCCCGGAACCATCGGCTCCGGTGAGGTGCGCGGTGGCGCGCCCGGAACTCGCGAGACCGATCTCCTTCGTCCCGGGATGCTCGTCGAGGAGGTGCACGCGGTTCTGCTCACGGGCGGAAGCGCTTTCGGGCTCGCCGCCGCCACGGGGGTTGCCCGGTGGCTGGAGGAGCACGACATCGGATTCGATACCGGGGTGGCTCGCGTGCCGATCGTTCCCGCCGCCGTCCTGTTCGATCTCGGAGTCGGTGATCCGGGGGCAAGGCCGGACGAAAAGAGCGGCTACTCGGCCTGCGAAGCTGCGGGTCCCGAGATCGAGGAGGGCGCTGTGGGAGCGGGAACGGGAGCCACCGTGGCCAAGTTACACGGCCCGGAGCGAGCGGCTCAGGGGGGCATTGGTGTGGCGACATTGCAGAACTCCGGAGTGACCGTTCAGGCGATAGCGGCGGTCAACGCCTTCGGCGAGATCGTGGACGATAAAGGCGTGGTTCTCGCTGGCGCGGCTCCGGGCGACGATGAGGAGCCGAGGCTGCCGTTCCCCGGTTCCAACACGACGATCGCCGTTGTCGTTACGGATGCCAAGCTGACCAGGGAGCGAGCTCACCTGCTGGCGATAGCGTCGCATGACGGGCTCGCTCGGGCGATCAGGCCCGCGCATACAATGTGGGACGGGGACACAGTCTTCACCCTGGCCACGGGCAGGATCGAGGCGCCGCAGTCCACGCTGGAGGGGATGGCCGAGGAGGCTCTGACCCGGGCTATCCGCAGGGGGGTGCAGCGCGCGACATGAACACGGCACTCGAAGAGCTCGCCATCACCGCGTCGACGTGCACGCGCTGCCGCCTGTCCTCGGGCCGCACCAAGGTCGTATTCGCGGACGGGAGCCCCGACGCCGACCTCATGTTCGTCGGCGAGGGCCCGGGCTACCACGAGGATCAGCAGGGGATCCCGTTCGTGGGCGCGGCCGGCCAGCTGCTCAACACGCTGCTCGGCGAGATCGGGCTCAGCCGGGAGGAAGTCAGGATCACGAACACCGTGTTGTGCCGCCCTCCTGGCAACCGCGACCCACTGCCCGATGAGCTCGAGTCGTGCAGGCCCTACCTGACCCGGCAGGTGGAGCTCGTCGACCCGCGGGTGATCGTCACGCTCGGCAACTTCGCGACCCGCATCATCCTCGACAGGCCCGTTGCGATCTCCAAGGTGCGCGGCCAGATCTACCCCTGGAACGGCCGTGTGGTGATCCCGACGTTCCACCCGGCTGCGGTCCTTCGGGGCGGCGGTGCCGCATCGCGAACCATGCAGCAGGTACGCGAGGACTTCGCCACGATCCGGGCCACCCTCGACGAGTCTCGCGATTCAGGCGCGGCGGCCGTGCCCGAAGAGCAGCTCGGGCTCTTCTAAGGCGGCCGCGTGGGAGGATCGATCGATCTCGCAACGAGCGCCCCGGACGAGACGCGCAAGGCCGCGGCGGCATTGGCCGAGCTGCTGATTCCGGGAGATGTAGTGAGCCTCACGGGAGAGCTTGGGGCCGGCAAGACGGCCTTCGTACAGGGAGCGGCGCGGGCGCTCGGAGTCGAGGAGCCCGTTGTTTCCCCAACGTTCGTCCTGGTGCGCGAGTATCGGGGGACCATGCCGATCTATCACGTTGACGTGTACAGGCTCGACCGGCTTCAGGAGGTTCATGACCTGGGCTTCGAGGACCTCCTCGATCCCGGCGGCGTCGTGTTCGTCGAGTGGGGCGACGCGATCGAGGCGCTGCTTCCCGACAGCCATCTCACGGTCGAGCTACATACCGAGGAGGGCGAGTCTCGACGGCTGCGGGTCTCGGCGCGTGGCCCGGCATGGGCACCCAGGTGGGAGCGTCTCGAGAGCGTGCTGCAGCCCTGGAGGACGGGCTAGTGCTGGTGCTCGCGATCGAGACCTCGACGCCCCAGACCTCGGTGGCACTCGGGACGCAGCAGGGCGTCCTCGCCTCTCAGCTGGTCTCCTGGGGAGTCGGGCACTCCGAGGCGGTGACCCCTGCCATCGAGCATCTGCTGGCCCTGACTCAGATCAAGCCCTCACAGGTTAGTGGCGTTGCGGTGGGCCTCGGGCCCGGTGCGTTCACGGGACTGCGGGTGGGCATCTCGACGGCGCGGGCGCTCGCGCAGGTCCTGCACGTCCCGGTGGTTGGGATCGGCTCACTGGACGTGCTCGCGTTCTCCGTTCGCTACACACGCTCGAGGATCTGCGCGGTGAGCGACGGCAAGAGAGGCGAGGTCTACTACGCCTTCTATCGACCCGTCCCGGCGGGTGTCTCGAGAGAGAGCGAGTACCTCGTCGGTCCGCCCGAGCGGCTCGCCGCCGACCTCGAGGCTCTGGGCGAGGAGACGTTGCTCGTTGGGGGCGGCGCGCTCCTCTACAGGCGAGCGCTCGAGGAGGCCGGCACCTCGCTCGAGTTCGCGACGACCTCGACGGCGTTCCCGAGCGCCGTCGAGCTGCTAGAGCTGGCCCTGCCGAGGTTCATCCGGGAGGAGACGTCACGCGGCGAGGAAATAACGCCGCACTACGTGAGGAAGTCGGATGCGGAGATCAATTGGTCTCGATCAGGCCGAGTCGCCTGACATAGAGATCACAAGGATGCGCAGGCGCCATCTCAGGGGCGTGATGGCGATCGAGCGCGTCGTGTACCCGCGTCCCTGGAGCCCGAGCCTGTTCCTGTCCGAGATGTCGACGGGGCGCAGCCGCTGCTACCTGGTCGCCCTGGGGGAGCGGGACGTGTGGGGGTACGGGGGTCTCATCTCCTACGGCGACGAGGCGCACGTCACGACGATCGCGGTCGATCCCGATCAGCAGCGTCGGAAGATCGGCACTCGGCTGATGTACGAGCTGATCCGCGAGTCGCAGCGCATGGGGGCGCACGCCGTGTCACTGGAGGTGCGCGTCACGAACTGGCACGCTCAGCGGATGTACGCCCGCTTCGGCTTCCGGCCCGTGGGTGTGCGGAAGGGCTACTACCAGGAGACCAACGAGGACGCGCTGGTGATGTGGACGGATGACGTCAGGGAGCCAGGCTACGAGCACCTGCTCCGCCAGGTCATGGCCGATGTGCCCGAGGGGGTTCGTGGCTGGTGAGGGTCCTGGGCATCGAGACGTCCTGCGACGAGACGGCGGTGGCGGTCGTCGACGACCTGAAGGTCCTGTCCAACCTGCTGGCCAGCCAGCACGAGATCCACGGCCGCTTCGGCGGCGTCGTCCCCGAGCTCGCTTCTCGAGCGCACCTGGAGAGGCTGAACCCGTTGATCGACGCCGCACTCCGGGAGGCCGGGACCGAGTGGGGAGACATCGAGGCAGTGGCCGTAACCCGAGGCCCGGGTCTGGTCGGAGCGCTTCTGGTCGGGCTGGCATCGGCCAAGGCCGTCGCCCTGGCTCTAGAGGTTCCGATGATCGGCGTGAACCACCTGGAGGGCCACATCTACGCGAACTTCCTGGAGCACGGTCCGCCCGAGCCGCCGTACGTCGTGCTCTTGGTCTCGGGCGGACACACGATGCTCGTTCACATGCCGGAGGAGCACCGGTACGAGATCCTCGGCCAGACTCTCGACGATGCCGCAGGGGAAGCCTTCGACAAGATCGCTCGCTTCCTCGGGCTCGGATACCCGGGGGGTCCGGAGCTCGACCGCCTGGCTCGGGACGGGAACCCCGACGCTGTTAGGTTCCCACGGGCCATGGCCAACTCGGGGGACTTCGACTTCTCGCTCTCCGGGCTCAAGACCGCTGTGATCCGCCACGTGAAGGCGGAGCGCGAGGCCGGTCGCGATATGCCGGTCGAGGACCTCGCGGCTTCCTTCCAGGAGGCCGTCGTCGATGTTCAGGTCCAGAAGACTCTCGCCGCTGCCGAGTCCACCGGTGTCGAGAGGATCCTGCTGGGAGGGGGAGTGGTCGCGAACTCGCGTCTGCGCGAGAGGATCTCGGCTGAAGCCGAAGGACGCGGCCTGGGCGTGCTCTATCCCTCGCTGGAGCTTTGCACGGACAATGGGGCCATGATCGCTGCCGCGGGGGCGGCTCGGCTTGCACTGGGTGAAGCCTCGTCCTTCGACATAGCTGCCGACCCGGGGTTGCGGCTCGAGTGAGCTCCGCAGAGGGATCGGGCACAGTGCTCGTCACCGGCGCCGCCGGCTTCGTGGGCTCCCACGTCTGCGACCGGCTGCTGGCCGAGGGCCGGCGCGTGATCGCTGTCGACGACCTGACATCGGGACGTATCGCGAACCTCGGAGAGGCGCGGTCGTACGGCAAGGAGTTCTCGTTCGAGCACTTCGACATCCGGGCCGAGGGGCTCGCCGCGTTGTTCGAGCGGCATCACCCGGAGGTTGTGATGCATCTCGCGGCGCAGTCGAGCGTTACCGTTTCGAATGAAACCCCCGCCTTCGATGCGGAGGTGAACATCCTCGGCACTCTCAACATGCTCAGGTGCGCGATCGCCGGGGGGAGCCGCAAGATCGTCTACGCCGCCTCAGGCGGCACCATCTACGGCGAGCAGAGACGCCTCCCGGCGAAGGAGACGGCCGCTCCGGGAAGCCGTCCACTGTCTCCATACGGGATCTCCAAGAAGGTCGCGGGGGACTACCTCTGGCTGTACCAGCGCTTCAAGGCCATCGACCAGACACAGCTGGCCCTCGCCAACGTCTACGGGCCCCGCCAGGATCCCAAGGGTGAGGCGGGGGTAATCGCGATCTTCTCCAACCGGATGCTCCGTGAGGAGAGATGCACGATCAACGGCGACGGCAACCAGACCCGCGACTTCGTGTTCGTCGCCGATGTGGCGGACGCGTTCAGCCGCGCGATCGATCGCGGGACGGGCAAGCTGGTCAACATCGGCACCGGGCTGGAGACGAGCGTCAACCTGCTCCACCGGATGCTGGCCGAGATCTGCGGCGTGAAGGAGGACCCCGAGTTCGGGACCCTTCCCTCCGGCGAGGTCAGGCGCAGCGTCCTGGACGTCAGCCTCGCCGAGAAGGAGCTCGCCTGGCGCCCCTGGACCCACCTCGAGGATGGCCTCGGCGAGACGGTCGCCTACATGAAAGGCGTCTAGCCCCCAGTTACGCCGTTAGTGCCGAGCGAGCCCCTGCAGGGCCGCCGAGACCAGCCGGGAAAGCGAACGCCGCTCGGTCTCCCGGGAACGCCTGGTCTGCTTGGCGGTCCGCTCCTGGTGCGCCTCCCGAAGCAGATCGTTGATCCGCTCCTGTCCAACCGCTCCGTATCCGTACATCTCCGCCTCCTCTCAGGCTTGTACCGAACGGTAGCCGGGCCTCGTAGGCGGGTCGGTGCCGCACGGCACGGAGGGGGGTGCCCTTGAGCACGCCCGGGAGGTGATGGGCGTCACAGGTCGGTTGCTGAGAACGGCCCGGGTTCGATACAATTAGCACTCGCAAGGCCAGAGTGCTAATTCGACCCCAGAGGAGGGATCAGATGGCTACCAAGAAATTCGGACTGCAGCCGCTGGACGACCGGATCGTGGTCAAGCCGGGCGAGGAAGAGGAGACGACCATCTCGGGGATCGTCATCCCCGACACCGCCAAGGAGAAGCCCCAGGAGGGCGAGGTCATCGCCGTGGGTCCCGGGCGCTTCGAGGAAGGGACTCGCGTCCCGATGGACGTCAAGGCCGGCGACAGGGTCCTCTACAGCAAGTATGGCGGGACCGAGGTCAAGGTCGGCGGCGAGGAGTACCTCGTGCTGTCGGCTCGCGACGTTCTGGCCATCGTCTCCAAGTAACGACGACTTTCTCTAGCCCGGCCGTCTCCGGCGGCCCTTTAAGGAGGTTTCACGCATGCCGGCCAAGATGCTGAAGTTCGACGAGGACGCCAGGCGCGCCCTCGAGCGCGGCGTAAACAAGCTCGCCGACGCCGTATCGATCACCCTCGGCCCGAAGGGTCGCAACGTCGTGCTCGACAAGAAGTGGGGCGCGCCGACGATCACGAACGACGGGGTGACGATCGCCAAGGAGGTCGAGCTCGAAGACCCATACGAGAACATGGGTGCTCAGCTCACCAAGGAGGTCGCCACCAAGACGAACGACGTCGCCGGTGACGGCACCACGACGGCGACGGTGCTAGCTCGCGCGATGGTTCGTCAAGGGATGAAGAACGTGGCTGCGGGCGCCAACCCGATGGAGCTCAAGAAGGGGATCGAGCAGGCCGTTGCGGCGGTCGTCGAATCCATCGAGAAGCTCGCACGCGACGTAGAGGGCAAGGAGGAGATCGCCCACGTCGCGTCCATCTCCGCGGCCGACCGAGAGATAGGCGAGACGATCGCCGAGGCTCTCGACAAGGTTGGCAAGGACGGAGTCGTGACGGTCGAGGAGGGCCAGACGTTCGGGATCGAGCTCGAGTTCGTCGAGGGTATGCAGTTCGACAAGGGCTACATCTCGCCGTACTTCGTGACCGACCAGGAGCGCATGGAAGCGGTGCTCGAGGAGCCGTACATCGCCCTCGTGAACAAGAAGATCGGCAGCGTTCAGGAGCTGCTCCCTCTCCTCGAGAAGGTGCTGCAGGCCGGTCGGCCGCTGCTCGTGGTCGCCGAGGACATCGAGGGAGAGGCCCTGGCCACGCTCGTCGTCAATAAGATCCGCGGGACGTTCTCGGCGGCGGCCGTGAAGGCTCCGGGGTTCGGCGACCGCCGCAAGGCGATGCTCGAGGACATGGCGATGCTCACCGGGGGCCAGGTCGTCTCCGAGGAGATCGGTGCCAAGCTCGAGAACGTGACGCTCGACATGCTCGGTACCGCACGACGCGTGGTCATCACGAAGGACGACACGACCGTGGTCGAGGGCGCCGGCAAGGACTCCGAGATCAAGGGGCGGATCAACCAGATCAAGGCCGAGATCGAGAACACGGACTCGGAC
>JBOGVX010000082.1:0-10908 GCA_050693165.1 Actinomycetota bacterium
CGCCCGCGAACCCGATCAGCGGGACCTCGAGTTCCTTGAGCAGGAGGCGGATGGTCTCGAGCGTGTACGGGACGTCCTCGGTGGGCTCGAGCACGCGAAGCCGCGAGACGTCGTCGTCGGAGCCGAAAGGCTGGTCGATCGTGGGCCCCTGGTTGGCCACTATCCGCACGTCGACTCCGACCGCGGCTACCGGGACCATGATGTCGGAGAACAGGATCGCCGCGTCCACGTCCATGCGACGGATGGGCTGCATCGCGATCTCGACCGCTGCCTCGGGATCGCGGGTCAGCGTGAGGACGTCGGTATCACCGCGCAGCTTCCTGTACTCGGGGAGATACCGGCCGGCCTGGCGCATGAACCACACGGGCGTGGCGTCTACGGGCTCGCGCTTGCACGCCCGCAGGAACCTATCTCGGATCTGGCTCGAAGCCATGGACCGCAAGTCTAAGGTCGCAGCTTCAATCGAGGCAGAACGTCCTTACCTCCGCGATGCCCAGAGGCGGTGCCGGGAGGGTCGCCGCCCATGCCTCGGCATCCTGGAGCGTGAGGAAGTACACCGCGACGACGAGCGGCCCAACCGGTCCGAGAGCCTTTCGGGCTCCTCCGTCACAATGGATGTCGCTGCCCGCGTTGAACTCGTCGAGCCCAAGCCCACCCTCCTCCGTGAGGTACCGGATCGCGTCCTCGAGCTCGGGGCCCTCGCCCGCGGCCAGGTACACGCCCCAGAAGCTCCCTCCCTGCTCGGTGGTGGCCGGTTCCGGCACCTGCTCCGGGGTTGTCGCCGCCGCTGTCGGCGAGGGCTCCGAGATCGAGGGCTGGGAGACCGGCTCCGTCTCAGGCGGACCCGAGGTCCCGGCGGTGTCCCCGGCGCACGACGCCAGGAACACCGCCACGAGAAGGACCGCTCCCCCAACCCGGTGGCGCACTAGGACACCTGCACCACGTCGCAGCCCATGAACGTGAGGATCTGGTTCGCGGGTCCGAGGAACTGACCGCGCACGCAGGCCATGGTGTCTCCAGCCGCGAGCTCCGTCTCCTGGGTTCTGAAATGGAGCACGAGGTCGATGTCACCGTCACGGCTGACCTCGTCAGGCTCGAGGCTGTCCTCCGGATGACCCTTGCCGTGCGTCTCCGGCGCTCCGCCCCCGGCGTTCACCACGTCCTTCGGGCCGAAACGAACTGATAGGGCATCGACCGTGGTCGCATCGAACGCCTGCGGCAGCCCGTACTCGCCCGCGGCCGTCGTCAGTACCGCGACGGGGATGACTCCCTTCGAACCGGAGTTGATCGGGTTCAACAGGCTGCCCGGCTTGACGTTGATCTTCACCGGCATGATGCATTCGACGCTGAACTGCTCGGCCTCGCTGTTGTCCGACATGTCGGGGTCGGTGGTGCCGGGCGTAGTCGGGTCGATCAGCGTCGTGAAGTCGAACGTCGCCGTGCCCGGGCCCGAGCATCCGATCGTGTACTCGTGATCCTCGTCGCGCGCGTCCCCGACGTCGACGGCTGTCTCAGAGGACGAGGAGCTGCCGGGCGTGATCGTACCCGTGCCCGACGCCGCCCCCGTCGTCGAGACCTCGACGTCGGTGGGTCCGGACGGTCCGCCGTTCGTGAGTGAAGTCCTAAGCATCACGGGGACAGAGTCACCGACGCCGAGCTCGGCCGGAGGGCTCTGGGCCTCGAACGCCGTAACCGAGAGGTCCGCCTCGGCCACAACCTGGGTGAACTCCGTGTCGATGTTGTCGGACGAGTCGGGGTCATCCTGGTCGGACTTGACCCCGGCCGCGTTCTCGATCGAGGTGGGTCCACCGGCCTCGTAGACCAGGTCACGGTCGACGTTCACCGTGACGTCCACGCTGGCGCCGGCCCCGGAGATCAAGTCCCCCATCGGACAGGTCAGCAGGCCGGGGAACTCCAGGAAGCAGCTGCCCGTGTTCGAGACGTAGGACGTGCCCGACGGGATCGGGTCCCCGACGAAGACGTTGAACGCGTCCGCGGGGCCCGCGTTCGTCGCCGTCAGCGTGTACGTCAGGTCCTCGCCGGCGACCACGGGGTCGACCGAGTCGGTCTTGGTGATGGATAGGTTCGCTCCCCCGATCTGAGTGGTCGCGACGTCCTGATCTCCCTCGCCACCCAGGTTGGTGTCGGCCCAGATCGGGTGAGCGACGCCACCGAGGGAGTCGATGCCGATGTAGTCGCCGAAGAAGCCTCCCATGGTGAAAGAGGCCGGCGTCACGCGCTTGTTAGGGCTGAAGCTCACCCCGTCATCGTTCGAGGTGGCGAAGTAGACATCGACGAGCGGAGTGCCGTCGGTGCGGTTCGGGTCGTTCTGGTCGCTGTACCAGATCATGTCGATCGCGCCGGTCACCGGATCGACGGACATCCAGGGCCAGAACTGGCTGAAGAACTCACCTCCCGGGTTGACGTCGTCGTTCACCTTGAGCGGCGCGGACCACGTGTTACCGCCGTCGAGCGACCGGGCGAAGAAGATGTCCGAGTCGTCGGCCCCAACTGGATCCTCCGCCCAGGCCGCATACACCATGCTCGGGTTCGTCGGGTGCGCTCCCAGGACCGGGTTGCCGTTCCCTCGGTTGGCGTCAGGACGGACGCCGTCCGTGATCGGGCCCGAGCGAACGGTGTGGTCGGTGCCTCCGGCCAGGCCACCGAAAGACACGCCGCCGTCGGTGGACTTATCGACCAGGATGCCGTTGGTGCTCTGGCCGGGCCCGCATGCGGTCATATCGCGCCACGCCACGTATACGGCGCCGTCCGCGCCGACCGCCACGTTCGCGGCGAAAGAGATCACTCCGCCGTCGTTCACCTGCTGCTCGTTAGAGAAGCTGGTTCCCCCAGTCGTGGATCGCGAGAAGATCACGTCACCGACCCCACAGGGAGCGCGGGTCGCCGCTACGTAGACGTTCCCCGAATGAGGGCTACCGGCATAGTCATCCACGGCCATGTGTCCCTTGTCGTCGTCCGTGCTGTTCGGCGTACCCATCGCCAGGGCCGGGCCGAGCCAGTTCTGGCCGCCGTCGGTAGAGCGCCAGACGTACTGCGCCCGTGGGCCCGGCTGGACCTCCATGCACAGGTAGTACGCGGTTCCATTCGCGTCGAACGCGACCACCGGGTCGCCGGCGTTCGTGAAGGTCGGGGCGTTGGGAAGGACCTGGTGCGTCCAGGTCTTGCCACGATCGGTCGAGGCGTACGCGCCACACTGGCCTCCCCCGGTCTCGAACGTGATGGAACCTCCGACCAGGTTCCTGGGGTCGGTGGGGTTGATGGCGATGGACGTCTCGTTCTGGAGCTGCGTTGTCGCGTCGGAGTTGACCTGGACGACGACGCCACCGAACGGGGCCGCCGCATCCGCGGGGCGCGGGAGGCCCATCGAGGCGATCGTGATCGAAAGCATGACCAGGACCCGTGTCGTCGCGAGGATCCTCGGCGAACGGGCCTCGCCGGTCGGGGATATGGCGGTTGCGGGCATCTCTCTCCCTCCTTTTCCTACGCTGGCGCCTCATCCATCGGCTGAGGACGTTTGGCCTCTGGCAGGAGCAAGGGCGAGCCCAGCTCCTCGCGGATGAAGGCCATCAGCCCCTCGGGCTCCTGGAAGTTGCGAGTGGCACCCGTGGCGAGGTGCACGATCTGGCCGTGAAGCGATTGGTCCGGTGCCTCGTCGCCATCTCCCGGCACCCAGATCCTCACGATGAAGCTCTCCACTGACCCCTCCCTCTGGTTGGTCGGGGCCCATCCTGAGGCGTGGCCTTAGAGCTCCCTTAGGGAGGGCTTTGAGACGGCTCCTCGTGCGGAAGCCTTCTCCTTATCAGCCTGATGACTCGCCGCTCGCGGGAAATGAGGCGGGCTCGACCTCGAGCTCCCGCATCCGTGCTGCGTAGGTTGCGTAATGGCGTCGGGCCTCCCCGTGACGGCCCGCCGCCACAGCCGCTCCCACAAGGTTGAGCCCCGCCCACTCGTCGAAGGGGTCCCTCTCCAGGATCCGGAGGGAGCACCGAACGGCGGAGTCGTGGTCACCGTTGGCGGCAGCCCGCTCCGCGAGGGCTCGTGCGGCGGCGATGTACGCGGCTCGGGCTTCCTCCCGGAGCGGCACGGCCCATTCCTCGTAGGCGTCCTCCTCCAGGAAGTCCCCGGTGTAGAGGGCCTCCGCGGCCTCCAGCGCCGATAGGCCCTGATCCTCCTCTCCGCTCCTCAGCTGGGACCGGCCCCGTGCCACGAGCGACATGAACCGCTCCACGTCGATGACCAGGTGGCCGAGGTTGAGGCCGACCGTCTCACGATCCCCCGTGACGAAGTGGTCGGCGTCGAACCGGCGGTCGGGATCCAGGGCCGAGCGCAGACCGCTGAGCGCGACCGATAGCCTGTTTGCGACCGAGTCCGGATCCTCATCCGGCCACAGTGCGTCCATCAGCGCCTCGCGGTGCGCCGGCCGGCCCCGGCGCGCGAGGAGGATCTTCAGCAGGTCTCGGGACTTCTTCGACTGCCAATCGGCGACCGGGAAGGGCCGGCCTCCGTGGAGGAGCGCGAATCCGCCCAGGGTCTTCACCTCCACCGCCTTGGTCGCCACGACGGGCAGGGCGGCAAGCGGACCCGCGGCGGTCGCAGGAAGCCTCAGGCCGAACGCGGCGAGTCGGCGCTCCGCGGGCGAAGTGTCCTCCGTTCCGCCGACGCCGCCGACCCGTTCCCGGACGAGCGCAAGCCTGGCCACGGCCAGCTCGTTGCCCAGCTCCCGCCACAGGCGGTCGGCCTGCTCGAACACCTCCGCATCGACGGGCTCCTCGGCCAGGCCCTGAAGCTCGAGAGCCTCCGCGAGCCCGGCCCGGTCGCGACGCTCCCTTGCCAGCAGGTCGGCCGATCGCCCGAGCTCCAGCGCCCGGTTCCGGTTCCCCAGGACCAGGTGGACCCACCCGGCCGACAGAACCGCGAAGAGCTCGTCGAGGTTGTCGCCGAAGCTCATGGCCCTCTCCGCGAGGGCCAGGGCCTCCTCGGGATCCTCGGCCACAACGACCCTGGCCAGGCCGGCCATGGAGGAGACCAGCCCCTGGAGGTCTCGGGTCGGCTCGGACTGGCGGATCGCCTCCTCGTAGCACCCGCGGGCGAGGGCGAGATCGCCTCTCTCCCGGTAGACGTCCCCCAACCCGCCGAGGGGGTAGGCGATGCGCCTGGAGTCGAGACGCTGATACAGCGCTCGGGCGAGCTGGAAGTCGCCGACGGCCTCGTCCAGCTTCCCCTCCCGGACCGAGATGTTGGCGCGGTTCGTGTACGCCAGCGCCAGGAGAGGAGCGAAACCGGCAATCTCGCCCGCGCGTATCGCGAGGTCCACCTCCTCGCGGGCCTGCTCATACCACCCCTCCTCATACAGGTTGGAAGAGCGGTTCGTGCGGATCCGCACGACCTGGAATAGGTCGCCGGCGCGCTCGGCCGCGTCGAGGGCCTGCAGGTAGTGCGCGTCGTTGGCCCGGCGGTCCCCCACCAGCGCAGCGAGCATCGCGCTGGCGGTGTGGGCCGCCGCCGACGCCCGCAGATCCCGTGAGGCCGCGGCTGCCGAGATGGCACGTTCCACGTCGGACCGGCACGACGCCTCATCGCCCTGCATCCAGTGCAGGGCGGCCCTCCACGCCAGCAGGAGAGCCTCGTCGGCCGTGTCGCCGCGTTCCACGCGGCCCCGCTTGAAGGCCTCGCGAACCGCATCCGCCTCGCCGCGGAGGTAGTGGATGACGCCTATGCGCCACGCGACGCGGGCCGGGATCGAGGCCGCATCCCCGGTCGCCTCGTCGAACACTCGCAGGGCGGAGTCCCACTCCCCGAGGGCCTGCCTCGCGATGCCGAGGACGATCTGAAGCTCCGGGGATGGACGGTCGATCTCAGCGGCGGCCTGGGCGACGTCCCGCGCGGCCCCGGCGTCGATGAGGCGCTCGCCCTGGTCCAGGAGGAACCGCCCCAGCGCATCCTGATCCCCCGCGGCCCGCAGGCACCTGAGTGCCTGCTCCGGCTCTCCAGACCGCTCGAGCCATTCCGCAGCCCGGCCCAGCAGGGACGGCCGGGACTCTCCATCGTCGTCTCTCTGCAGCAGGACCTCGCGAACCAGAGGGTTCAGGCGCATCCATCCGCCTCCGCCGGAAAGGGGCTCGACCAGGATGCTGCGGCGCAGCAGCCGCGCGAGCAGCTCCTCCGCGCCCTCGATCCCCAGCGCGCGACATAGCTCGGGGCTGAACCGATCCAGGAATGCCACCCGCGCGAGCAGGTCGTGGACCTCGCGCGACTCCGAACGCAGAACCTCCTCGGCCAGGTAGTCGAACAGGGGACCCTCGGGTCGTGCCAGCCTCTTCAGGGCCGACGCCCGGTCTCCTTGCTCGGTCGTCCCCAGCATCTCCGCGGCCATCCGGACGGCGGCCGGCCATCCGCCGGTCATCTCGTGGAGGGGCTCCGCCAGCCCCTCGGGCTCGATCGCGGAGGCGCGGAGGATCACCTCGACCTCCTCGAGCCCGAAGGAGAGCTGAGGTCCGCGGATCTCGAGAACCTGACCCCGGCCTCGCAATCGCTGGATGGAGAACGGCGGCTCGGACCTGGATGCGATGACGACGTGCAGCGCGCCGGGCGCCTGACGGCAGAGGGCCTCGATCATCCCGGCCACCGGCGAGTCGGGGTCTATCTCCCCAACGTCGTCGAGGATCAGGGCCAGGTCCTCTGTGAGCTGCTCGTGGAGCGCCTCGCACATCAGGCCCGCCAGGGCTTCCGCCCGGCTCCGCTCGTCGGCGCCGGGACCGCGTCCCGCTGCCGCTCCCGCAAGGTCGGCGGGGAGCCCGGGGACCCGCAAGCGTATGGCGTCGCCGAGAGCGCGGGCGAAAGGGCCGAGCGCCGTGTCCCCGGGGTCCAGTGTGTACCAGACGACGGGACCCTGCTCCGCCCAGCTCGCCAGGAGGGTGGACTTTCCGAACCCGGCTCCGGCCACGACGGTCGTCAGCCGGTGGCCGAGGACCTGGTCGAGCATGCCCTTGAGCCGGTGCCGCGGGACGAATCGTGAGGGGAGCTCGGGCGGCAGGATCTTCGAGGGCACACTGACTCCGGCTTCGCGGGACGGGGCCTCACCGCCCACGTGAGGGCGGGTTGGAGCTGCCTCGAGGGATTCGATCTCCTCTCGGGGGCCTGCCAAAGGCCGATCGGCGGACATCTAGCTCCCTCATGGGCGAACCGGGCAAACAGATGGTAGCCCTGCGACCAAGTCGTCCGCAAGGGTCCGGGCGCCCGGAATGTCCCTACTTAAGCCTGGCCAAAGAGAGCTCTAAGGGTTCTCTGGCCTAATGCCGGCGTCCGCCAGTCAGCGCGGGGCCATCAGCCTTGCGGAATCGATGCGGTCTCCACGGGAGGCCGGGAAGGAGGAGGAAGATGAGCAAGAAGGGAAGCACACCTATCCGGGGCCTCGTGGTCCTGGCTCTGGTCGCGATCACGGCGATCGCCTCGTCCGTCATGCCCACGAGCGCGGCCAGCAAGTCCTTGAACAAGTTCTTGAAGAAGAGCGCCTACAACAACGGCGAGGGGATCTATGCGACGTTCAAGGACGCCGAGCAGCAGCTGCCCGGGGTCGGCGGGATGCCGGGAGCACCGATCGACTTCGCCCAGCTGGCCACGATGGCGACCCTGAACGTCCCGGCGGGACGCTACGCGATCTTCGCCAAGGGTTGGGTTGACTCTCACGGAGCTGTACAGCACGTGCATTGCGGACTGCTCGCGGGTGGGGACTTCGATCACACCCGGACTCAGACGGGAGAGTTCGACGCATCCTTGGCCCTGGAGGTAGTCCACAACTTCGGCTCCGCTGGAACAATCACGATGGAGTGCGCCGACGACGGCGCGGCCGGGAACAACGACACCCAGATTCAGTGGGTGAAGATCATCGCGATCCGAGCGCCTGCACTCACCAACGGGGCGTCCGCCTAAGAGTCGATCGAGGCAGGGGGCCGACATCGTGCGGCCCCCAGCCGCGTCGAGGGACCCAACACGCAACCGCTTGCCCTAGGCGAACTTGACGTCCTGACCGAGGAAACGAGAGAGGTCGGCGACCTCTCTCGTTATCGACGCGCGCGAGGGCAGGCCCTCGAGCGGCTCCAGGCTTAGGTTGAAACCTGTACCTTTGCGAGTGAGCCTCCACAAGCCCGTCGCCTTCCCGTCGGCGACAACCAGGGGGTGGAATATCCCGCCGGCGCTCGCTCCTCCGGTCATCTTCGAGGTTCCCGCGTGAGAGCGATCCTTGTACCCGAGGAAGTAGTGGTCCCACATCGGCAGAAGCCGGGTGGGTGCCGCTCGCCCGGCGGCGAGGCCCTGTGACCTGTGGCGATGGAGACCGTCGCCGTGATCCACCAGCTCGTCACCCATGGCCGCCCAGGCCGTCCGCGCGCGGGCCGCGGGCAGGCCAGACCACCATCTGAAGTCGTCGATGCTCGCAGGCCCGTAGGCAAGGATGTAGCGGCGGGCCAGCTCGACCGCGGGATCCTTCGGCGCTTTCGGCCTCTTGTGGATCCAGTCGTCCGCGAGGACCACCGTCTCCTTGCCGTCGACGTAAGGACCCGTGACGACCTCTCCCTCGTACGTCATCACGAACAGGAGGTGGACGAGCGCCTGCCTGCCCTTCGGCTTGATGTTCTTCTTGGCCAGCACCTCCCGTATCTCGGCACGGCCGGCCGGCCCGTTCTCGAGCAGCTTGCGGACGACCGGGCGGGCGCGCTCGGCCGCGCTCTGAGACATCCCCTCCTGCGCTAGTCGCTTGAGCGACTGCCGGATCAGCGGCGCGGCGACCAGGTCTCGTATCCAGGGGTAGTCCTCGGACGTGATCAGGTGGATGGTGCCCCTCATGGCCCACGCTCGAACGTAGCTCCGATCGTGGAGACGCTCGCGCTCGACGTCGGCCTCCGTGAGGTCCTTCGACCGGGCCCGGATCCCGAGCCTCGCGGCCTTCGCATCCTGCGCCTGGATGATGACGCGCTGGACGACGTCGAACGCGGAGCTCGCCGCGGAGGTCGGCACGAGCATCTGCGCCCGCAAGCGCAGGCGTCGTAGCTGGGAAGTTTTCAGGTCAAGATTCTATGCGGCCTGGCACTCCTGGTGCCCGCACCCGCAAGGCTCGCCGGTCGGGCCCGAGGCCGAGTGATCCCGGCAATGCTCGCTACAGAAGCCATCCACGGCGCCTGCCGCACATCCGCATCCCTCGTGTCCGCATCCCATTGCTACCTCCTCATCCCCCGCCCAGCAATCCCGAACGCCTGCCCTTCTGCTTGAACGATCCGCGCAGGTCCTCCTCGGAGAAAGACCCCGGAGCCTGGCCGGTCGTTGCGTAACGGTACAGCGCGGCGTTGAAGATCCCCGAGAGTGCCGTCGAGACAGCGATCAGGAGCCCGAAGCCGAGCACCCCGACGATCACCGCAAGAGGAACCGAGATCACGCCGAGGACGCCCGTCGCGACACCCAGCGGAATCGCGATGATGATCGAGGCGATGCCGATCGCTCCCGCGCCGACGAACGTCTCGCCCCACCGCTGCTTGAAGATCGTGGCCGACCGCTTGATCCCCTGGCCGACGCCGAGAGGCTCGTAGAGCAGGACGGGCACGACGAAGAACGTGATGACGCTCCAGGCCGCGCCGATGATGTTGATCACGATCCGGCCGATGAAACCAGCCCTCTCCTCGAGTGAGCGCAGGATCAGCCCGACCGTCGCCGAGACAGCCGCCCAGGCCGCGATCTTGCCTTTCTTGGACCATGCGAGCCGCAGCCCGTCGCTGAGCGTCGGGTCGCCGCCTTCCAACCGGATCGTGGCCGCGCCGACAACCGCCGCGTTGAAGAAGATCCCGATGAAGTACGCCACGAAGTAGAAGACGAACAGCAGGACGTAGTCGACGGGGCCTCGGGGGAACTGCTCGGCTCCCTGCTCGAACGCGCCGCCGCTCCAGAACATGAAGCCGAGGCCTGCGCTCGCGATCATGATGAAGATGAACGAGATCACCGGCAGTACGAGCAGCTCGCGGTCGGCCTTGAGCACCTGCCAGCTCGCTCCGAGAAGCCTGAACCCCCGCCTGATCGTCTCCATCTAGCTTCTCACTTGGCGAGAGCTGGCACGATCACGAACAGCCAGGTTACGTAGACAGCGAAAATCCCGGTGAGCTTGAGGCCGAACCAGAGATTGCTCTTGAAACTGGGCCATTGTCGGAGGAGCGTGATTACGGTTTCTGCCTCCTCCGCGCCGAGCACGTCGTACAGCTTCACCCTGAGCCTATAGAGCGCTGCTTCGTCAGTCGCCATCGTTATCCCCCCTTCCGTAACGTCAACTGAGAACCAAGCCCAATGCGGCCTCCGGCTCCCTAACCCATTCCTGCGACAGCGAACGCAAGACCTGCAAATACGGCCGCCATTGAGAGGTTGGCGGCCAGGATCGTGCGAAACGTGTGCGCCTTGAGACGAGCCTCGACCTCGAGCAGGTCCTGTTTCGTGGCGAGGTTCGACCATCCGCCCGGAGGAAGGTGAGCCATCAGAATGTCGGCCTCCTCCTCGCCGAACACCTCGACCGCTCGATTATGGAGGCGGTGCCGATCGTGTTCATGTACTGCCATTTTGGGCTCCTTCCCCTCGGTCGACAAGGGACGTTCGAGGGGTCTACGCAGGCTAGCGGGACCCACTGACAGAGATGATGGGCCCCGGTGGCAACTATCCATGCCACGGAGCCGAGCGGGCCCGTAGGCGGCTGTGGCAGGTATCCGTGCCACGTTCGTGGGGGCTGACGTGCGGGAATAGACTGAAGGTGATGGTCAAGAAGGTCGAGAGCGAGGAGTTCGGGCCGAATACCTGGCTCGTCGAGGAGCTGTACCGCCAGTTCCTGACCGATCCCGAGTCGGTCTCGGAGACCTGGCG
>JBOGVX010000083.1:0-11229 GCA_050693165.1 Actinomycetota bacterium
GTGCAGATGCTGAGGGAGTCGCTGTGAGCCTCGTCAACACACCGCTCCTGACACACGAGCTCGGCTCGCTCGCCAAGCCGAACTGGAGGGTCAAGGCGATCGCGGGCCGTCCCATCGAGCAGGAGGACGTCGAGGACGCGCGCGCCTGGGGAGTGCGGCTCGACGTCGAGGGACACGAGGACCTGCTCGGTCTGCTCGGCAAGGGCTCGATCGATGCGGACGACAAGACCGAGATCAAGCGCTGGTCGAGCCGTTACGGCGTGAGGCTCCTGGAGAAGGTCGGGCTCGATGTCGTGTACGACGGCGAGCAGCAGCGCTCCGAGATGTACGCCTGGACGATCGCCCACGCCGACGGCTTCGAGTGGAGAGGCACGACCCGTGCTTTCGACAACAAGTACTACTCGAAGGCTGCTGTCACGGGCCCCATCTCTCTGCGCGTCCCTTTCCACAACGAGGAGTTCGAGCTCGTTCAGGACGTCGCTCGCGCGCACCTGAAGGTTCCGATCACGGGCGCGTACACGATCGCGGACTGGTCTTTCGACGAGCGGTACTACACGGAAGCCGACCGGGCAACGCACGGCTGGCGGAAGCGGCGCAAGGACGCCCGGCAGACGTTCATCATCGACGTGGCGAGGAACCTGATCCGGCCTAACCTCGAGGCGCTGATCGGCCTCGGCGCGCAGTGGCTCCAGATCGACGAGCCCGGCGGGTCCACTTCCCCCGAGGAGCTCGATCTCTTCGTCGACTCGTTCAACGAGAGCGTCCGGGGGCTCGACGCGGTGTTCTCGACTCACCTGTGCTTCAGCGACTACAACCTGTTCTTCCCGGCGATCGAGGGCATGACCGAGTGCAAGCAGTTCGCGGTGGGATTCGCGAACGACGACTCGCGCGAGCTGGGGACTTCTGCGGATGCCCGTCCCGGCTATCGAGTGATCTCGAAGTTCCGCGACCTGCCGTACAAGCCGGTTCTCGGGATCGGCGTCCTCGACATCCACACCGATTTCGTCGAGCCGGCGGAGCTGGTGCGCGACAGGGTCCTTCACTCGGTGGAGGTGTTCGGCGATCCCGCGCGCATCCACGTCATCCCCGACTGCGGCCTGCGCACCAGGTCGTGGGACGTCGCCTACGCCAAGCTCGAGAACATGGTGGCGGGCGTCGAGCTCGCCAAGCAGTCACTCGGTATCTAGCTCGGCAGGCTCTGGCTCGGCATCCTTGGCGCTTCGTCGGACCTGCGACGTCGCGCCAACCCCAGCGAGATCCAGATCGCCAGCACCGCGGCAACCAGCACGACCGCGACCCTGAAGACCCAGACGAGGACCCCGTCTTCATCACCGAGGTCCGAGTAGTCGACCGGTATCTGCTCGGCCGCGGGAGCGAGAACGAGATCCTGACCAAGGTTCTGAACGGGGATGTTCGCCTCGTAACGCGTCAGCCACGTCTCGGGGGACGCGCCCATCCGCTCGGCCTGCCCACCAAGAGGCGCCGAATAACGCAGCTCGAGCCGCCGTCCCGGCGCGCCGAAGCCGGCGCTCGGATCTGGCTCCACCACTCTCTCCGGATAGGTGGTCGATGCCGGCCGGAAGGGCGAGAGAACGAAGAGCGACATGCCGAGGTCGATCTTCTCGTGCCCGGCGCCTGCCATCGCCAGGGGGTAGGTGAGCTCGGGGGTTGGGAAGGTGAAGCTCACGGGGACGAGCGACGCATCCAGCTTCTCGCCGGGGGCGACGCGAGCGGCAACCACGACCCATCCCTTGTCGAGATATCCCTGCAAGACCGGCTCCTGCCTGTCGTGGAACCCGAAGTCGTGCTTCCGCATCCATCGGGCAACGTCGCTCGCGCCCTGGGCCCCGAGCGTCACGAACCTGAGGCCCCCGACCGTGTCGCGGCCGATCACGTCCACCTCGGGCGCCCCGCCGACGGCGGGAGGAGCCCCCGCTCCCTCCCCATCTCCCTCTTCCTCGGCGATGGGAGGCTCCGTGATGGCGAAGGCTTCCTCGATGAGAGCGCCGTCGCCCTCGACGATGTCGGGCGCCGCCGGAAGTGGCATCAGCCAGCCGAACGTGGGATCGCCGGACCGGTAGTCGACACTGACCAGCAGCTCCTCGGTCGTGCCGTCCCATCGGAGCAGGGCCTCGAAGCCCAGGAGCTCGGCGGTTCCCTCCTCCGAGACCATGGCGCCGCAGGCCAGGGCTGCCTGGGGCGCGAGTGTCAGCAAGACAACCAAGATGGCTCGGAGGAGGCGCACGGCCACCGATGCTACCCGGCGGTCACTGGGTATGGGAGGCGGTAACATCGTCTTAACGAGGTGGAGGGAGGCATAGCCGGGCCGGGCACCATGCCCGGCCACTATCGCGAGTGGCTACGAAGTCGGTCGAAGAGCGCGAGCACGTCGTCATCCGCTTCGCGGGTGACTCCGGCGACGGCATGCAGCTGACCGGCGACCGCTTCTCGAACGCCACGGCGGTCATCGGGAACGACCTGGCCACCCTCCCGGACTTCCCCGCCGAGATACGGGCCCCGGCCGGCACCCTCCACGGCGTGTCCGCTTTCCAGATCCACTTCTCCTCAGACGAGATCCTGACCCCGGGCGATCAGCCCAACGTGCTCGTGGCGATGAACCCCGCGGCCCTGAAGACGAACCTCGGCGATGTGAAGAAGGGTGGGATCGTCCTCGCGAACGAGGACGGCTTCATGGACCGCAACCTGGAGAAGGCCGGATACGACTCGAACCCGCTCGAGGACGGCTCGCTGGACGAGTACCAGCTCTTCAAGGTCCCTATGACCACGATGACCGTGCGAGCACTCGAAGGCGTCGGCGGCCTCACCAAGAAGGAGGCCGAGAGGTCGAAGAACTTCTTCGCGCTGGGTCTCGTCTCGTGGATGTACGGCCGTCCCACCGACGTGACGGATCGATGGATCAACAAGAAGTTCACGAAGACTGAGTCGATCCGCGACGCGAACCTCGCGGCGTTCCACGCCGGCTACAACTTCGGCGAGACCACCGAGATCATCGCCGTTCACTACGAGGTCAAGCCCGCGCCCGCGGAGCCGGGCACCTACCGCAATGTGAGCGGTGCTCACGCCACCTCGCTCGGCCTGCTCGCGGCCAGCGTGCGCAGCGGGCTTCCCATGTTCTACGCCTCGTACCCGATCACGCCGGCATCCGAGCTGCTCCACATACTTTCGCGATACAAGAACTTCGGCGTCCGCACGTTCCAGTCGGAAGACGAGATCGCGGCGGCGAACATGGCTCTGGGCGCGGCGTTCGCCGGACACCTCGGTGTTACCGGTACGAGCGGGCCGGGACTGGACCTGAAGGCGGAGACGCTCGGTCTTGCTGTGATCCTAGAGCTGCCGATGGTGATCGTGGACGTGCAGCGGGCCGGTCCGTCCACCGGGATGCCGACCAAGACCGAGGCCGCCGACCTGCTCCTTGCGATGTACGGACGGCACGGTGAGTCGCCCATGCCGATCGTCGCCGCGTACACGTCTGCGAACTGCTTCGACGCCGCTATCGAGGCGTGCCGGATCGCGGTGAAGTACCGCACCCCGGTCATCCTGCTCACCGACACCTTCCTCGCTAACTCGTCCGAGCCGTGGAAGCTCCCCGATGTCGAATCCCTTCCGACGATCGACCCCGCGTTCACCGATCGTCCGAACATGGGGGACGAGTTCTGGCCGTACCTGAGGGACGAGAACCTCGCGCGGCCGTGGGCGATCCCCGGGACGGAAGGGCTCGAGCACCGCATCGGCGGGCTCGAGAAGGAGGCGGACTCGACCGGCAACATCTCCTACGACCCGCAGAACCACCAGTGGGCCACGGAGCTGCGCGCATCGAAGATCCTCAAGATCGCCGACGACATCCCGCAGCTCGAGGTCGACGACCTGGACGGCGACGCCGACATCCTGGTTCTCGGGTGGGGCTCGACGTACGGAGCCGTTCGCGTTGCGGTTGATCGCGCCCGCGAGCGCGGCAAGAAGGTCGCCCGCGCGCACATGTACCACATGAACCCGTTCCCCTCGAACACCGGTGAGGTGCTGCGCAGGTACAAGAGGATCCTGGTACCCGAGACGAACACAGGGCAGCTCACGGCTCTGGTACGCGCGAGATACCTGGTTCCCGCCGAGGTGTTCAGCAAGGTCCAGGGCCATCCGATCTTCGCGGAGGAGCTCGAGGAGGAGATCATCCGGAGGCTGGCGACGTGACCGAGGGAAACGGCCGGGGCGGCAACGGGAACGGCGCCAAGGGCGTCCCCGTCGCCCTGACCAAGAAGGACTTCACGAGCGATCAGGAGCCCCGGTGGTGCCCGGGCTGCGGGGACTACGCGATCCTGTCGACGATCCAGGGCTTCCTGCCCGACATGGGGGTGCCCCCGCACAAGATGGTCTGGGTGGCCGGCATCGGCTGCGCCGGAAGGTTCACGTACTACGTCGACACGTACGGAGTGCACGGGATCCACGGCAGAGCGCCGGCTCTCGCGACCGGCATCGCCACCGCTCGCCCGGATCTTTCGGTTTGGGTGGCGACCGGTGACGGCGACGCGCTTTCGATCGGCGGCAACCACCTGATCCACACGCTGCGCCGCAACGTGAATATCAAGATCCTCCTTTTCAACAACCAGATCTACGGCCTGACCAAGGGCCAGTACTCACCGACCTCGGAGGAGGGGAAGGTCACGAAGTCGACGCCGTTCGGCTCGCTCGATCACCCCTTCAACCCCATCGCGCTTGCCATCGGGGCGGAGGGCGCTTTCGTTGCGCGAACGATCGACAACGACCGCCAGCACTTCACGAGCGTCCTGAAAGCGGCCACCGAGCACAAGGGGACAGCGTTCATCGAGGTCTACCAGAACTGCAACGTGTTCAACGACGGCGCGTTCGCGGCGGTCCGCGACAAGCAGCACGGCGCAGGGAAGAACCAGATCCGCCTCGAGCACGGCCGGCCGATCCGGTTCGGCGAGCAGAACGAGCGGGGCGTGATCCAGAAGTCGGACGGGAGCCTCGAGATCGTCGATGTCGAGGCCACGGGCGAGGACGCGTTGCTGGTTCACGATGCCCATCGCGAGAGCCCCGCGCTGGCGTTCTCCCTGGCCCAGCTCTCGCACCAGCCCACGGGCCCGACCCCGATCGGGATCTTCAGGGACGTCTCGCGGCCGGTCTACGGCGACGCGATGGAGCGTCAGCTCGAGGCTGCGACCGAGCAGCTGGGGGAGGGCGATCTCACGAAGCTCCTCCACGCCGGGGAGACCTGGACCGTAAGTTAGTCACGTTTTTCGGACATTCCGGCCGTCCCCGCCGGCATTGCCTGAGTTATGGCAACCGGTATAAAATCCATCTCCCTTTCGGGCCGCTGATTGGAGAAACGACATGGCGAAGGAAGCACGAGAGGTTCCCCAGGAAGACCAGCTGGAGGTAGAGGAGGCGGACCACGCCTGCTCTGTATGCGGGACGAAGCTTTCCAGCTACAACCCCGGCCCCAATTGCTGGCAGCACACGATCGGATTCCCCTGGCGAGGACCCTCCGCCAAACCGCGCTACGACTGACCCGCCTCAGAAGCCGAGCCCTTCTTGCGCTTAGACGATGACGCCATGCGGAGGCTGGTCTCCGAGGCTCGCGTCGCCCGACTTGCAACCATCGACCCCGACGGCCGCCCGAACATGGTCCCGTTCTGCTTCGTCGTGGAAGGGGACACGCTCTACACGGGTGTCGATCAGAAGCCGAAGCAGACGAAGAAGCTCCGGCGCCTGGAGAACATCAGGCGAGACCCGCGAGTGATGGTCCTCATCGACCACTACGAGGACGACTGGACCAAGGCCTGGTGGGTGCGCCTGAGAGGGAGCGCGCGCGTGCTCGAGCCGGCGGATGGGGCTCGAGGCAGAGAGCTGCTGATCGCCAGGTACCCCCAGTACGTGGAAGACCCCCCCGACGACGAGCTGCTTGCCATAGAGATCGAGCGATGGATGGGCTGGTCGATGGCGCAGCTATGATGACCGCGTGAAGGCCCTATTCATCTCTGCAGACCCCGACCTGCGCCAGCAGCTGCGCGTGGCTCTCAGGAGCGCGGAGCGACGCTCGGGCGAGGAGTGGGCCTCCTTCGAGGCCGAGAACGGGATCCAGGGCCTGAAGATCGCCTGGCGGGAGCTTCCCGACCTGGTAGTGGCCGACGAGATCGCCTCCGGTGCAGGCGCTTTCGCGGTGGCGAAGGACCTCAAGGGGGCGGAGGTTCCGTTCCCGGGCGCGGTCATCCTGGTATTGGCCAGGAAGCAGGATGAGTGGCTCGCCAAGTGGTCCGGCGCCGACGACTGGGTCACGAAGCCCGTGGACCCGTTCCTGCTCGCGGACAAGACTGCCGCGGTGTTGAGCCGGCGCCTGGTGCGGAAGGAGATCGCTTGAAGATCAAGGGCACTTGTCTGAACTGCGGGCGCGAGCTCCTCGTTCAGCAGATCGTCGACTCGGGCGGTCACTGTCCCTGGTGCGGGATCGCGTTCAACAAGGACTACACGTCGATCATCGTCCGAGCCCTCGTGCAGGCTGAAGAGGCCGGTACCCGATTCCAGGCTGCGCTCGAGTCGGTCGCCGAGATCGAGGACCTGGGCCTGACGCTCGACGTTGAGAGCGTTGTCGGGCCGCTTCGCGAGGCGCTTCGGACGATGCGCCGCCATCGCGCGCGCGTCTGACGTTGGGCCAGCTTCGCGTCGGTACCGCTTCATGGACCGACAAGACCCTCCTCGAGTCGGGCTGGTATCCGCCCGAGGCGAAGACACCCGAAGAGCGGCTGAAGTTCTACGCGTCGCAGTTCCCTGTGGTCGAGGTGGACTCGACCTACTACGGGCTACCGAGCGAGCGGAACTCGATCCTGTGGGTGGAGAGAACGCCGTCCGATTTCACGTTCGACGTCAAGGCGTTCTCGTTGATGACGGGCCACCCCGCGCTGCTCAAGGGTCTGCCCAAGGACGTGCGCGAAGCGTTGCCGGACGCGGAGGGGCCTCGCATCTCTGCGAGGGACGTGCCTCCCGATGCCGTCGAGAAAGTGTGGGAGATGTTCCGCAGCGCGCTCATGCCGTTGCACTCGTCGGGGAAGCTCGGACTGGTGATGTTCCAGTACCCGCAGTGGTTCATGCCTAGCCGCGCGAATCGCGAGGAGATCCTGAAGGCTCGCGAGCGGCTGCCCGACTACGGCATCGCGGTCGAGTTCCGGCAGGGCGCCTGGTTCAAGGATGAGGAGTACACGAAGAAGACCATGGACTTCCTCTCGTCCGAGAGTATCCCGTTCGTGGCGGTGGACATGCCTCAGGGCTTCAAGTCGAGCGTCCCACCGATCGCCGCGGCGACCTCGGACCGCTACGCGCTGATCAGGTTCCACGGCCGGCGCGAGGAGACCTGGCACAAGAAGGACGTCGGTCCTACGGAGCGCTTTCGCTACGACTACTCGGATGAGGAGCTGGGGGAGTGGGCGCCGAAGATCCGGCAGCTCAACGAGGAAACCAAGGAGACTCACGCCCTGTTCAACAACTGCTATCGCGACTACGCGGTCCGCAACGCGAGGTCGTTCGCCCAGATGGTCCTGGACGAGTGAGCTAGGCTGAGTCGATGGGGTTCAACGCTTATCGGCCAGGTCGAGTGAAGTCGGCGGACCTGCTGCTGTTCCTCGGGGCGCTCGCCGTGGTCGTCGCGCTCGTGCTCTGGGCGGTCCTATAAACCGTCAGGCGCAGCCGACAACACCCATCTCGAACTGATGCGTCCGATCGTTGCAGTCCGCGCCGGACTCGTCGTTGCCGGTTCCCCCGTAGAGGCGATCCCTCTCCCCATCTTGGGCATCGACGAAGTCATCGCCCGCTCCTCCCTTCAGGACGTCCCTCCCGCCACGATCCCGGATGGTGTCGTTTCCGCTTCCACCTCGAAGGAAATCGTTGCCATCCTTGCCCGTCAGTCGATCGTTGCCGGCCCGTCCGAGAACGGTGGCTTGTGACCCCGCGACGACCTTGTCGTCGCCGTCGCCGACATCGATGAATGCCTCGACCCCGGAAACGCGCACCGTGTCGTCCATGTCTCCGGTCTGGATCGAGACGAGAACGACGTTCTTCGCCTTGCAGCTCACGTGCTCGCCGTCGTCATGACAGCCCTTACCGGGTTCGAGGCCGGCGGCGTCGCTGATCAGGATCGAGCTATCGACGACCTCGACGATGACCCGGTTCACCTCCCCGGGGTCGGACCCGATGAGCAGCTCCTCGCCTACAACGGCGACAGTCGAGGCCCCAGCCGGCGAAGGGATGAGTAGCAGGGTAAGAGCGGCGATGAGAGCGAGGAGGCGGGCGCCCACGGGCGGAGCGTATCAGGCGCGCTCGAGGACCATCGCCATGCCCTGGCCACCGGAGATGCACAGCGCCGCCAGCGCGAGCGAGCCGCCCTTCTCACGTAGCTCGTAAGCGGCTGTCAGGACGATCCTGGCTCCGGTCATGCCTATCGGGTGGCCGAGAGCGATCGCGCCGCCGTTCGGGTTCAGCTTGTCGTGGTCGAGCTTCAGCTCGCGGTCCACGGCGAGGACCTGTGCCGCGAACGCCTCGTTGATCTCGATGACGTCAAAGTCGTTCATCGACAGGCCGGTCTTGTCGAGCACCTTCTGAACTGCGGGCACTACGCCGATCCCCATGTATGCGGGATCGACACCGGCCGAGGCCGAAGCGACGATCCTGGCCAGCGGCTCCCTGCCGTTCGACTTGGCGCGAGATTCGCTGGTGACGATGACGGCTGCTCCGCCGTCGGTCACTCCGCAGGCGTTGCCGGGCGTGACGGTTCCGTTCTCGGAGAACACGGGCTTGAGCTTCGCGAGAGACTCGAGCGTGGTGCCGTCGCGCGGGTGCTCGTCCTCAGTGACGGTGACGGTCTCGCCCTTCCGGCCGGGGATCTCGACGGGCACGATCTCCTTGGCCCGCCGCTCCTTAGAGCCCTCGGCTTTCTCCTGGCTGCGCAACGCGAACTCGTCCTGCTCCTCGCGAGGGATCTGATACTTCTCGGCGAGGTTCTCCGCGGTCTCGCCCATCACCAGACCGCAGAGGGGGTCCATGAGCCCGTCCTTGTACATGCCGTCGTACACGGGCGCGTTGCCCATCCTGTAGCCGACGCGCATCTTGTCGAGGATCGCTGGCGTGCGAGTCATGTTCTCGTAGCCGCCCGCGAGACCGAGCTCGATCTCGCCGAGCATTACCTGCTGCGCGACGGTCTCGATCGCCTTCACGCCCGAGCCGCAGGCCATGTTGACGGTGAAGGCCGGGACCTCCTTCGGCACCTCGCTGCGGTAGGTGACCTGCCGGGCCGTGTTGGGCCCGTTGCCGGCCTGGCGGCCGTGGCCGAAGATGCCGAGCTCGACGTCCTCGGGCGCCACGCCCGAGCGCTTCATCGCCTCCTTGGCGGCGACGATCCCGAGCTCGACCGCCGGGAAGTCAGTGAACGAGCCGATGAACTTGCCGATCGGTGTTCGTGCTCCCTCGATGATTACCGCGCGCTCCATCCCTTCGATTCTACGGTCATCCCGCCGGGCTGCCCTTCGGTGCGTCGAGCCGCCTCTTGAGGCGGGCGAGGGAAGCGCCGCCGGAGACGGGCTCGGCAGGCGCTGTATCGGCGGCCGTCACGCGAGCCCCATTGCCGCGGAGCCAGCCGAGAACCGCACGAACCTCGTCCCACGCCTCGAACGAGACGGGCAGCTCGTAGCCGGTCTCGTCGCCCCTCTGTTCGAGAGCGCCAGATTGGAAGGCGAAGCGGCCTCCCTCGACCGCCAGCTCGAGCCGGCCGGCCTCGAGGAACCAGCGCTCCTCGCGAGCCCGAGCGAGCGCCGAAACCAGCGCTCTCAGCCGGTCGCGAGAGTCGGCGGCCTCCTCGAACCGCTCGTCGGCGGCGAGCCGCTCCATGCGGCCCTCGAGCGCTGCGAGGAGCCCGCCCGGAGAGGAGAGGGCATGCTGGAGGGACCGGACGAGCCCCTCGTAGCGCTCGGGAGTCACGCGGCCGTCACACGGAGCCAGGCACCTGCCGAGATCGGCGAGCGCGCACGGCGCAAACCTGGTCGAGCGGCCCATCGACTTCGTGCACCTGCGGATCGCGAAGACGTGCTCCAACGCCTCCTTGGCCAGCGTCGCGGTCCGCGTCCCGTTGAACGGACCGAGGTACGCGCCGTCGCCTCGGACCCGGCGCACGACCTTGAGTCGCGGCCACGCCTCGCTCGTGTCGAGCTTCACGTACGCGTAACGCCGCCACCCCTTGCCGCGCCGGTTGTAACGAGGCGAGTGCTTTCGTATGAGGCGAGCTTCGACGACCAGCGCCTCGATCTCGCCGCTGCACGGCCGGGCCTCGACCGAGCCCGTCTCGGCCAGGAGGTTCGCGATCTTCTTGCGGCTGTCGCCGTAGAAGTACGAGCGCACGCGTGAGCGGATGTCCTTCGACTTGCCGACGTAGAGCACCTCGCCCGGCCCGCTGTCGGTCGAGGCTCGGCGGAACACGTACACCCCGGGCGTGCTCGGAAGATCGTCGGCCATCTTGATCTTCGCGTAATGCGGCCGGCCGCGAGCCCGAACGGCCTCGTGCAGATCGTTGAGCGTGTGGATCCCGAGCCGCCCGCCGAGGTCGAGCAGCGCGTGCAGCACGTCCGCGCACGCCTCGGCGTCCTCGAGAGCGCGGTGGCACGGCTGCGTCGCCGTGCGGAAGAACTGGGCCAGGGTCTGCAGCCGAACGTTCGGAACGTCGTCGGCGCCGAGCACTCGCCGAGCCAGCCGCGCGGTGCACACGGCAGGCCCCGGAACAAGCTCGTAGCCGAGCCGCAGAAGCTCGTGGTTGATGAACCGGTAGTCGAACGAGGCGTTGTGGGCGACGAACACGGCGCCGTGCATGAACTCGACGAGTGAGGGCAAGACGGCCTCGACCAGCGGCGCCTCTCGCACCATCAGGTCGTCGATGCCGGTGAGATTGGTGATGAAGCGCGGGATCGGCAGCTCGGGGTCCACCAGCGTCCGGTAGGTGCCGGTCCGCTCGCCGCCCCTGTACTTCACCGCGCCTATCTCGGTGATCCGGGACGCGGGCGGGGCCCCGCCCGTCGTCTCGATGTCCACGCACACGATCTCGACCTCGGACAGGGGAGTACCGAGATCGTCGAATGTCCGCTGAACGGCCTCCGTGCCCACGAGACCAGCCTAAGAACCACCTCTGACACGACCGCCACAGAGGACCGCCCTGGTTCGGTG
>JBOGVX010000084.1:0-20920 GCA_050693165.1 Actinomycetota bacterium
GCCGACGAACGAGGCGAAGATGAACACCGGGACCGCGATCCAGAAGACCTGGACCCCGCCGGTCACCAGGAAGGACGCGGTCACGACGGCAGAGCTCGCCAGCAGGATCGTGGTCCGGCGCATCCCCGGCCTTGCCACACGCTTCACTATGGCGTTGCCACACATAGAGGCGAGCGAGAAGAGCGCCGCGATCAAGCCCGAGACCCAAACCAGGTTCTGGCCCAGCAGGTCCAGGAAGTACGGCTGCCACGCGTACCAGGCCCAGGAGAAGAAGCCGAAGGAGACGAACGACGTGAACATCAACAGTCGCACCGAGGGATTGCTCCATCCGAACCGAAGACCGGCGCGGCCGACCTTGCGCATCTCCCCGATGATCCCGCGCAGCTGCATGGTTCGAGGCGTGAACCCCAGGTCGTGCATGCTGCGAAAGCCGACGCCGAACGCGATCATCACCAGTCCGGCGCGGACCACGTAAGGGAGCGACAGGTCGATCGCGCCGATCAATCCGCCCGCGACGGTGCCTATGAGCATCGCGATGCTCGCCACCATCCCGCCCCGCGCGAACGCCTCGTCGAGCTCGCCTTTGTAACCAGTGGCGCGGAGCGCATCGACCATCCAGGCCTCGACGGCTCCCGAGTAGAACGTGTAGCCGAGCCCGAGGATCACTCCGGCGAGCGAGAACCACACGACACCTCCACCCATCGCGGCGACCGCGACGTAGGCGAGGGTGCCAACCGCGAGCGTTGCCTCGGAAAGCAGGAACGAGATCCGCCGGCCGCGCGTGTCCGCGACCACGCCGGTCGGAACCTCGAAGAGCGCCATGGCCGCGGTGAAGGCCGCGTTCGCCACGAACACCTCGAAGATCGACAGCCCGGCATCGAGCAGGAACAAGGTGTTGATGCCCCAGATCAGAGAGGCGGACAGCGTGAAGATCCCGGTGATCGTCAGATAGGTGCGGATGACTCGCTGGTAGTCCACGACGAAAGCATGAACCTCCGGCAGACGGTTTGGATTCCCCGGCTATCCTTGGATCCGTGGCGACGATGGAGGAGCTGAAGGCGGAGGTCGAGCGGATCGGCCTGGAGAACGGTCACAAGCTGGGCCCGTGGCTCGAGGTCGGGCCCGCGGGCCAGCTCGGCTGCGTGACGTGCGACCGCTACGCGTTCGTCCAGGCGCTCCCCGAGCCGGGCCAGATCCACGCGGACGCCTTCAGCGTCCCGTGTGCGGATCGAGGCCGGCTGCTGCGGTTCGAGTCTCCCGAGTCTCGCTAAAGCTCCCCAAATCGCCCATTCCCTCCTCGGAAATAGCCCTTTTGGGCCATTCCCACCCTGCGTGAACAAGGAGATACTCCGGAACGTGGCAGAGCGCTCTTTTACCGGCCGGTCGAAGCCCCCAGGCGTGGTCTCGATCTTGCGCGAGCGGATCCTTCAGCTCGCGCCGTTCGCCGTGGGCGGTGTCGCTGCGGCGTTGCTGGTTCGAGCTTCAGAGGACCCCGCGATCGTCGGGGTAGGCTGGCTCGTCTCGGCTCTGGCCGTCGCCACGAGCTTCATGCTTCTGACGACGAGCCCGGCGACCGAGCACATCCGGCCGTCGCGCGTACGCAGGGAGCGGCATGGGTCCACGCGCTGGGAGGCGCGGCCCGTCGGGAGCTTGCTCGTTCGGATCCTGACGGTGCTCGGTCCAGTTGGCGTTTCGCTGGCAACGGCGCTCGCAGTGCAGCGCTCTCTGCCCGCGCCCGCCGGTGCACTCGGGATCGCGGCCCAGGCCGGGCTACTCATGATCGTCGCGTTCCTCGTCCTCTATCCGGCCGAGCGCGCGACCAGGAAGCTCGCTCCAGTAGCGATGCTCCTGAAGCTGAGCCTCTCGTTCCCCAGCGTGGCGCCGTCCCGCTTCGTCGTGGCGCGCAGGAGCGCCAATGTCACGGCACTCAAGGACGACCTCGTGTTAGGTCGCGGAGATCCCGGTGGGACGATGCTCGCGCTAGTCGCCGCGTTGACGTCGCACGACTCGCGTACGCGAGGACACTCCGAGAGAGTGCGTGTCTTCTCGGAGATGCTCGCGGAGGAGCTCAACCTCGACGAGGGAGATAGAGAGCGGCTGCGTTGGGCGGCACTGATGCACGACATCGGGAAGCTCGCGGTGTCCGCGGAGATCCTCAACAAGCCGGCGAGGCTCGACGCTGAGCAATGGGAGGCGATGTACAGACACCCGGCGGAGGGTGCGAGGCTCATTGCGCCACTCGCGCCGTGGTTGGGGCCGTGGGCCGATGGCGTCGTCCAGCACCACGAGCGTCTCGATGGCAGCGGCTACCCCCGTGGCCTGAGGCAGGGCCAGATCTCGCTCGGCGCGCGGATCATCGCGGTCGCCGACGCGTACGACACGATGGTCACCCCGCGCACGTATCACCGGCCGATGGCCGCTTCCGCCGCTCGCGAGGAGGTCGTGCGAGTGGCCGGCCGGCAATTCGACCCCCTGGTCGTCCGAGCACTACTCAGCGTCTCGATCCCCAGGCTGTGGTGGCGGATCGGCCTCGGAGCATGGCTCGCGCAGCTGCCGCTGCTCCGGTCTCGGCGAAACTCGTCGCGATCCTCGCAGTCCCCGGCACCCGCCGGCGGCGTGGCCAACATCGTTAGCCTCGCGGCGGTGGCCGTCACCTCGGTGCTGGTGCCCATGGGAGCGGTTCTTCCCTCAACCGCTCCGGCCATCCAGCAGGCGGAGGCGGCGGCCCCGGCTGCCGAGTCTGCGGTCGCCGAACCTGCGCCGACCACGCCGGAGCCCGAGGCACCCGCCCAGGACCTCACCCCCAGACTGACCGAGCAGCCATCGGCAGTGGTGACCACCGAGCAGACCCAGAGTGCCGGGAGCGACAGCGGCGGCATCGACACCGGCGGCAGCGATGGCAGCAGCGGCGGCAGCTCGGGCGGCTCAGGTGGCGGTAACGGAGGCGCCGGAGCCGGCGGCGGCGGCGGTTCCGGTTCCGGCGGAGGAGGCAGTGTCGGTGGGGCAAGCACGGGAGGGGGAACCTCGGTCGAGGCGAACGAGGACGCGACGATCCCCGGCCAGACGCCTCCGTCGCCACCCAACCCCACTCCTCCGGCTGTCACCCCCACGCCCGCTCCAACACCGACGCCTTCGCCGGGGACCACTCCTCCGCCCGGCGGGGGGGACGGAAGCTCGGGCGGATCCGACGATGGGCCCCCGTACGGGAACGCCTACGGCCACGACAAGGACAAGGGCAAGGGCAAGGGCTAGACCGTAGGTCTCGGACGCCGGCCCCACCCTCCGTGTACGCTGAGGCCCATGCAGAAGATCGGTCCCAGGCACCGCATGTGCCGGAGGGTTGGTGTGGCTATCTGTGGTCGCCCCAATTGCCCCGTCAACAAGCGGCCCTATCCACCCGGCCAGCACGGCCGTGGGCGGCGCAGGGATACCGAGTACCAGCTTCGTCTGATCGAGAAGCAGAAGCTTCGCGCCATGTACGGCGTGGGCGAGAAGCAGTTCCGGGGTTACTTCGCCGAGGCCGCGCGCGGCACCGGGGTTACGGGTGAGGACCTGCTCCGCCAGCTGGAGACCAGGCTCGACGCCCTCGCTCTGCGCATGGGCTGGGCGCTGACCATGCGACAGGCGCGCCAGCTGGTCTCACACGGCCACGTACGGGTGGACGGCAAGCGCGTGAACGTACCGAGCGTCGGCGTGAAGCCAGGTCAGACGCTGGAGCTCGCGGACAAGGCCCGGAACTTCATCGGGGTGCGCGAGGCACTGCAGCTGAACCCCGACCCGCCCCCCTACCTCTCTCGCGAGGACCAGGGCCGCGGAACCCTAACCAGGTGGCCGGAGCGGGCCGAGATCCCGCTGCCTGCCGAGATCGACGAGCGCCTCATCGTCGAGCACTACGCCTAGTCAGGCACGCGAGGCCCTGTAGACGGCTGCGAGCTCTGCCGTCATGTCCAGGTAGAGGTCTCCCCACTCCCAGTTCGGCTCGATGTTCGTGGTCTCCGGCCACTCGTTGAACGAGACGACCAGCGCTTGGTCCGATCCCGTCCGTGTCGCCGAGGCCCATTGCGCCCGGTAAAGAGCGCCGCCATCGCGGGGGAGGTAGGAGTGCTCAGGCCTGCCCGGCAGATGGCGGTCGTCGTAGCCGGGGAGGATCGAGGCGCCGTACACGCGTCGCGGCCCGCCGTGTATCGCTCCCCATGCACGAGCCACGAGCGACATCGACTCGTTCAGCCATTCCGTCCACTCCTGTCCCCGGGTACCGTACGAGTGCATGCCGTCGAAGACGTCGTACGCGCGAGCCTCGAAAGGGCGTCCCTCTCCGACCAGGAACGGATCGTGTCCGCGCTGCTTCAGCTTCCTCAGAACGCGATCCCACACCCCGAGGTAGTCGGGGTTCCAACCGGTGCCGATATCTCGGAGAACGTGCAGCGTCGAGAACGCGTAGACGACCGGGCGCCCGTCGATATGCAGGTAGTTGGGATGGTCGCCGTACTTGCGGAGCGCGTGCGCGAGCTGATCGACGATCGCCTCCTCGCTCTTGAAGGCCGGGTAGAACGTCTCGAGGTAGAGCGCGAACTCGAACCCGGCGGGCAGGCGGGAGACGAGGAGCTCGAGGTTCCTCTCCTCGGGCGTTCCCATGCCGAGCCACGAGACGATGAAGCCGTCCAACCCTGCCTTGCGAGCCTGCAGAAGGTGGCGCTCGACCGTCAGTAGGTCCCCGCTGTCGTAGGGGAGAGGGGGGTTGTTGTAAGGAGCGGTGGGCTTCTCGCCGCCCCAGTCCGAGCTTCGATACCACTGGTAATAGAACGCGAGCACCTTCGGTGGGAGCGGCTCCGTTCCCGGAGCCACGCCGCGCGCTCCCAGCACCAAGGAGTCGATCGCGAAGCTGCTTCGACGAAGCAGCGGCGTGTGCCGGATCAGAAGGCGCGGCGGGCTCTGGTTCTCCTCGTAGACGGATATCGCGGTCTTGCCCTTGCCCCTTGTTGCCGCCGTGAACTGCACAGCCGGCGCATCGGCCGGAGTGATCGCCGCGAGGAACGTGGCCGTTGCGCGGCCGGCTCCCCCCGTTGTCACGACCAGGGGCCTGCGGCCGAAGTCCTTGGGTCCCGCCGACCGGTTGAATCCGGAGAACCGGGCGCCGGCGACATCGGGGCGAGCCGATCCCTTCGCCTCGATCAGGGCCGACGGCGCCTCGACCCAGAGCCGCACCTCGTTAGCAGTGGTGTGGACGTCGACACGCACGACGTGGATCGGATCCCAGGTCGGCGTGGCCGCCGCGACCGGGCCCGCCGGCGGCCACACGGAGATGGCCGTCGCTACGGCGAGCAGGAAGCCGAGAGCAGAGCGGGCCGCGGTCTTCAAGGCTGGTACGAGCCTAGAGCAGTCGCGACGCGACGTTTGCTCTGAGGTCGTCACCTGAGGAGAGGAAGGCGCGGATCCACAGGGCCCGCTTGTAGTACCGGTGGAGGACATGCTCCCAGGTGAACCCGATCCCGCCGTGCACCTGGATCGCTCGCTCGCACGCGCGAACGGCTGCATCGGCCGCGTACTGCTTCGCCGTCTCGGCCGCGGTCGCGCGTTCCGGGTCACCCTCGGCGATCGCCGCCGCTGCCCACAGGGCCAGTGACTTAGACATCTCGACGTCCATGAACGTGTCGGCGAGCTGATGACTGACGGCCTGGAACGCTCCGATCGGTTTGCCGAACTGATCGCGTTCCTTCGCGTACTCGACGGCGATCTCGAGGACCCGCTCGGCCACACCGGCTGCCTCGGACGCGAGCGCGGCGAGTCCTCGCACCCTGATCGCCTCGAGGATCGCCGGCGTGTTGCCTGGGAGCTTGCGCCCGCCGATGCCGTCCACCTCGACCTCGCCGAGCCGGCGGGTGCCGTCGACCGTGGGCAGCACCCGCCACTCGACGTCGTCCTTCTCGGCCGCGATGAGGCCCGGCTCCGTGTCGACGACGAGCAGGTCCGCCGCCGCGAGATCCACCACGTGGTGGCCTCCGCGCGGCACGAACGTCGCGATGCGCTCGCCGGATGCCACGGCTTCCAGGAGCTCCGGCGTCTCCGCGAGCGCGGGCTGGGCCAGGATGACCGAGCCGAGCCACGGCCCTGGGAAGACGGCGCGGCCGAGCTCCTCGGCGGCGATCGCCTCCTCGATGAACCCCATCCCCGCGCCGCCGTGGTCCTCGGACACCGAGATGCCCGCGAGCCCGAGGCCGGCCGCCTCCTTCCACAGAGCCGGATCCCAGCCTTCCTCGCCGTCGGCGATCTCGGCCAGGCGCTCGGCTGGCACGCGGTCGGCCGCGAGGTCCCGGATGCTCTTCCTGAAGAGCTCCTGCTCCTCCGTGTAGGTCAGGTTCATGTCACCTCGACTTGGGCAGCCCGAGCACTCGCTCGGCGACGATGTTCCGCAAGATCTCGCTGCTCCCCGCTTCGATCGTGTTCCCTCGCGTTCGGAGCTGGCGCTGCTGCCAGGACCTGAACTCGGGCGGCCATAGGGGAGCGTCGGGGCCGAGGATGTCGAGCGCGAGATGGGTCAGGCGCTGATGGGCCTCGGACCAGTGCAGCTTGGCCACCGATCCCTCGGGCCCGGGCACACCGTTCTTCAGCAGTCCGGAGAGCGAGCGGTGGTTCGTGAAACGGAGCGCCTGGATGTCGGCGTAGCTACGGGCGATCCTGTCCCGGATCCGGGGATCGTCCGCTGCGGCGCCGCCGTTGCGCCGCGTTGTCTTGGCCAGCTCGAGCAGGTTGCGGAACGCCGTGTCCAGCCACCCGATGAGGAAGAACGTGCTCGTGCCGCGCTCGAACATCAGGGTGGTGATCGCGACCTGCCACCCCTGGTCGACCTCGCCGACGATCTGGTCGCGAGGCACGTAGACGTCGTCCAGGAAGATCTCATTGAACTCGGCCTCGCCGGTTATCTGACGGAGAGGGCGAGCGTCGACGCCGTCCGCGTGCATGTCGAGCAGGAAGAACGTAATGCCCTGGTGCTTCGGCGCGTCGGGGTTCGTGCGCGCCAACAGGATGCAGCGGTCCGCGATGTGTGCGAACGAGGACCACACCTTCTGCCCGGTGATGCGGTAGCCGTCGCCGTCGGGGACCGCGCGCGCCTGCAGGGACGCGAGGTCCGAGCCCGACCCCGGTTCGCTGAAGCCTTGGCACCAGACCTCCTCGCCGGAGAGGATCTTCGAGAGGTACGCGCTCTTGTGATCGTCGGACCCCGCGGCGATGATCGTCGGCCCTGCCATCCCGATCCCGATCAGACCGACGTGCTCGGGGGCCTCGGCCCGCGCGAGCTCCTCGTACGCGATCGCCTGGTAATAGAGGGGGGCGCCGGCTCCCCCGTACTCCTTCGGCCACGACAGGCCCGAGTAGCCGGCGTCATGGAGCTTTCCGGTCCATTCCTTCAGGAAGGCGACCCGGTCCTCGGGCTCCCTCCACTCGGTCGTGTTCCAGCCCTCGGGGAGGTTGTCGGCCAGCCAGCCTCGCATCCCCTCCCGGAACTGCTGCTCCTCGGGCGAGTCCTTCAGCTCCACGTCTCCGATCTTACCGACGGGTAGGTTGAAGCGGCAAACCGGCCGGGAAAGAGAGACGCCCCGCCTGATGGCGGGGCGTCTCAACGAGTTGTGCTCTGGCTCAGTACTCGAGCTCTACGTCCTCGTGACGGCCGCGCATGTAGAGCACGACAACGATCACAAGCCCGAGGATCCCGAGCAGCAGGAGGAACTTCTTCACCGCGGCTCCCTTCGCTGGCTCCGTTTCCAATCATGATTCCCGTCTCGCGTTTCGTCAAACTAGGGCTGCTTCGAGCGGGCGCTCGGCCACCACGACGCCGAGCCCGCGAGGACCGCGATCGAGGGGACCAGCAGGCTGCGGACGATGAACGTGTCGATGAGGAGTCCCATGGTCGCCGAGAAGCCGAGCTGGACCATGCCCTCGAACGGGGCGGCCAGGAGGGCGGCGAACGTCCCGGCCAGGATGAGCCCGGCGGACGTGATCACGTGGCCGGTGGCGGCAAGCCCCGTGGCCACGGCGTGCCGGGTGTCGCCCTTGTGCGCCTCCTCTCGGATCCGCCCCATGAGAAAGATGTTGTAGTCGGCGCCGAGCGCCACGAGCGTCACGAACAGGAACAGCGGCAGCCACCAGACGAGGCCGTGCTCGCCGAGCAGTCCCTGGAACACGAAGGACGTGAGGCCCAGCGTTGCGGCGAACGACAGCAGCACTGTCAGCACGAGGTAGAAGGGCCCGACCAGGCTCCGCAGCAGCAGCACCAGGACCAGGAACACTCCGAACGTCACGGCGAGGACGATCACGCTCGTGTCGCGCGCCGTCACCCTCGATATGTCGGCGAAGAACGGCGACGCGCCGGTTACCCGCACCCGATCGGCCAGCAGTGGTGTCTCGCGGAGCGACAACTCGGCGATGTCCCTGATCCGGTCGGCCGCGTGGAGCGAGCGGGTCGCGTAGGGCTGCTGGTCGAGGATGACGAACAGCCGAGTGGCGCGGTCGCGATCGCCGACGAAGAACTCGAGCTGCTCGCGGAGCTTCGGGAACGCCTTCGCGAGCGATGCGGTAACGGCGACGTCGCCGGTTGGCTCGGGGATCAGCCCCGTCTCCTCGAGCAGCGCCGCTCCAGCGGCCAGCCCGCGCTTCAGGCGCTCGAGGCCCGGGATGATCCGGTCGAGCCCGCCGATCATCACGGTTACGCCGGTCTCGAGTCGCTCGAGCTGTGCAGGCTGCTGCCTGAACCCATCCTCGAACCTGGCGAGCCCGTCGTCGATCTCCTCGAGGCCGTCGTGGATGCGGCCGAGCCCATGGGCCGCATCGTCAGCCCCGGTCGCGACCTCGCGCAGCGCGGGTGCGAGGCCGTCGTACTCGGGATCGATCTTCTTGCCGGCGGGGCAGTCCGGCGGCTGCGGTCCGATGCCTGTCGCATCGGGGCATCTGCCGGTCAGCGTGCCCAGCGCCTCGCCGACGTGTTTGGCGAGGTCGGCATACTCGGGGTCCGTCCTCGCGAGCGTCCCTGTCTGCTTGAGGTCCATCCACGCCGCCTCGACCGCACGCAGCGCGGGCTCCGCTGCCTCGTCGGCCAGGCGCCTGAGCCCCGAGCTCCCCTCCCGGATGCCGTCGATGATCCGCTCGATGCCGGGGATGATCCGGGCGAGCCCGTCGCGCATCAGCGCGACGCCCCGTTGAGCGGCCTCGAGATTCGCCCGTTGCTCGGGGACGCTCGCCCGGATCTGCTTGAGTCCCTCTCTGATCAGTGACAGGCCGTCCGTTGCTCGGCCCAGCCCTTCGGTGGCTCGGGGCAGGCCCTCGGTCAGCTCGCCCACGTCTCCCAGGCCGATGTCTTGCAGCTGCTCCTGGGTGACGCCACCTGTGGTTGGACGAGTGACCGAGCGAACCTGGGCCACTCCCGGAACCTTCTCGAGGTTGAGCGTCAGCAGGTCTATGGCCGCGAAGGCCTCGTCGGTCCACACCGTCTTGCGGGCGCGAGCCATGACGATCACCGGCTGTACCTGCCCCGGCCCGAAAGAGCCCGACAGCGCCTCGAACCCCCGGACCGAGTCGCTCTCGTCCGGTAGCTGGCCGACCTGGTCGTAGTCGGTCCGGAAGTCGAGCAGCCCCACCGACGGGATCGCGAGGATCACGAGCGACGCGGCCAGCAGCCGCCCGGGTGCCCGCAGCACGAGCTGAGCCAGCTTCTCCCAGCTCAAGTCGCGGCCTCCTCCGGCTTCACCTTCGACGGCCAGAACGCCCAGCGTCCCAGCGCGGCCAGGAGGGCTGGCGTCAGGGTCAGCCCGGCGAGGAGCGTGATAGCCACGGCGATGGCCATCGCGGGGCCGGTCGTCGCGTACAGGCCGAACTCGGCGACGCCCTCGCTCGCGAAACCGACGATCACGGTTGCGGCGCTCGATGCGATCACCGCTCCGATCACGGCCATGGTTCCGACCAGGACGCGGCGGGGCTCCTCCTCCTTCGCCGCGCCGAGGTCCTCCTTGAACCTCGAGACGATGAAAAGGCAGTAGTCCGTGCCCGCGCCGAAGATGATCACGACCATGAACGTCTCGACGATCCCGGCGACGCGGAACCCCTGCTCGGCCATCAGCGCGATGACGCCCTGCGAGACCCCGAGGGCGATGCCCACCGTCGTGAGCGGCACCAGGATCGTTACGGGGGAGCGGTAGACCCAGAGCAGGATGAAGACGATCAGCACGAGCGTGATCACGGTCGTTCGCTCGACCGCCGTGTTGATTGCTATCGACTGATCCGTGGCGACGCCGGCGTTGCCCGTCAGGTGCGCCTGCAACCCTTCCGGAGCGACCTCCTGGACGTGTTCTCGTATCGCGGTGACCGCGGCGTCTGTCTCCGGCGCGAACGGTGCGGTCTTGAAGACGATCACCAGCAGTATCACCTTGCGATCGGTCGAGGAAAGGGCCTCGAGGAGCTCGGGGCGCGAGTAGGGAGACTGTGTCGACCGCACCACGTCGGGCGCCTCCTCGGAGGCGAGCCACGTCTCGACCTCCTGGATGAGCGCCTCGTCTTTCGGCGTCAGGCCCGAGTCACGCCTGAACACCAAGGCCCCGGTGTTCCCGATGTCGTCCTCGGGCCAGATCTTGGAGAGCTCGATGGCGCCCACGACGCTCGGCTCGGTTTCCTTCAGGAAGGCCGAGTTGTCCTGCACGGCGACCTCGCGAAGGCGGGGAGCGGTGAGGAAAAGGCCGCCCGCCGCGGCCATCCAGGCCAGGATGATCGGCCACGGCCTTCTCGCGACGATGCGGGCGACGGTGCGGAGCATGGGGCCTCCTCGGGCGCACATACTATTCAACTGACTGACCGTCGGTCAATGCCGAGGTCCGGTTTGGTTCGGTGCCCTCGAGACGGCGGCGCCGACGAGGTGGCGCCTTCGGGCTAGGCTTCGGCGGATGAGCCCGGCGAAGCACGAGATGATCGAGGTCGACGGGCGCGAGGTGCGCGTGTCGAACCCCGACAAGGTCCTCTTCCCGCAGCGCGGCTTCACGAAGATGGACGTCGTCCGTTACTTCCTGGACGTCGGCACGGCGGCCGTTCATGGAGCGCGAGACCGACCTACCGTGATGCGCCGGTTCCCCGACGGTATCGAGGGCGAGAACTTCTACCAGAAGCGTGTTCCGGAGAGCCGTCCGGACTGGCTCCAGACCGTGAGGATCACGTTCCCGAGCGGACGCACGGCGGACGAGCTCGTGATGGCGGACATCGCCCATCTGATCTGGATGGCGAACCTCGCCTCATTGGAGCTGCATCCCTGGCCGGTCCGGAGCACGGATGTCGACCATCCCGACGAGCTGCGCGTGGACCTCGACCCCACTCCAAGGATCCCGTTCGCGAGCGTCCGCAAGGTGGCCTACGTGGCACGGGAAGTCCTGGAGGAGCACGGGCTGGTCGGTTTCCCGAAGACGAGCGGCAAGCGTGGGATCCACGTCCTCTGCCGGATCGAGCCGAAGTGGGAGTTCACCGAGGTGCGAGTCGCCGCTCTCGCACTGGCCCGTGAGATCGAACGGCGCACAGACCTCGCCACCACCGAGTGGTGGAAGGAGAACCGTCGCGGGGTGTTCGTCGACTACAACCAGAACGCGCGCGACCGCACTGTTGCGAGCGCGTACTCGATCAGGCCCGTGCCGGACGCCACAGTCTCGATGCCGATCACCTGGGACGAGGTCGGGACGGCGAAGGCGAAGGACTTCCGGCTCGACACGGTGCCCGCCCTCCTGAAGAAGCGCGGGGACGCTCTGCGAGGAATCGACGACAAGGCGGCCTCCCTCGACTCTCTGCTCGCTCTCGCCGAGCGCGACCAGAAGGAAGGCCTCAGCGACGCTCCCTGGCCCGTGCATCACCCCAAGATGCCCGGCGAGCCAACCCGGGTTTCTCCCTCACGCGCGAAGAAGCGCTAGCCGCGGCCGGGGGCGGCCTGGTCGAACGTGCAGTCCCTCGGCTTGCGGTCGGTGCGCCAGCGCTGGAACTGAGCGAGGTGTCGGAAGCGCCAGCCGCCTTGGAAGTGGTCGTAGGCGACCTCGGCTACTAGCTTCGGCTTCAGTGGGATCCAGTCCTTCTCCTGCTGGCGCCACCTGCTCGGCCCGCCGAGGATCACGCCGCCTGGGAACCCCTCGCCACCCTCGACCGGCTTCAGGATGTCGATCATCGCCTTGCGGGCCTTGGCCGAGAACGCCCCCGCCGCACCGACGTGATGCAGCGCCCCTTTCTCGTCGTAGAGGCCGAGCAGCAGCGAGCCGACCCCTTCACCCGACTTGTGGATCCGGTAGCCGCCGACGACGACGTCGATGGTGCGCTGGTGCTTGATCTTCACCATCGCGCGCTTGCCGGGCTGGTACGTGAGGTCGTCCTTCTTCGCTATCACGCCGTCCAGTCCCGAGGCTTCCATCTCCACGAACCAGCCCTGGGCCTCGTCGGGCTTGCGCGTCTGTGGCGTCAACACCACCCGCATCTTCCCCGTGAGGATCGACTTCATCGTTGCCGCGGTCGACTTGGGCTTGATCAGCGCCGACAGCCGATCCCACCGCTCCGACAGGGGCTCCTTCATGAGGTTGGTCTTGCCCTCGGCGAGGAGGTCGAACGCCACGAACGAGGCGGGCGTCTCTTTCGCCAGCCGGTTCACCCTCGACTCGGCAGGATGGATGCGCTGCTGCAGGACCTCGAAGTCGAGGGTTCCATCCCACGCCACCACGATCTCGCCGTCGACCACGCAGCGATCGGGAAGCTTGCCGGCGAACGCCTCGACGAGCTCGGGGAAGTACCGCTGCATCTCCTTTAACCCCCGGCTGCCCAGGCGGATCGACTCGCCGTCCTTGAACACGATCGAGCGGAACCCGTCCCACTTCGGCTCGTATCTCCAGCCGTCGCCGCGAGGGATCTCCGGCTCGAGCTTCGCGAGCATCGGCTCGAGCGGCGGCTTCAGCGGAAGGCTCAGCCCGCGTCCTTCCGAAGTACGCGGCCGAGCCAGACGTACAGAACGGGGTGGATCACGACGCCATACAGCACCGGGGGCAGTACGGAAAGCTCGTTGGCCGTGTCGATCAGCCCCGTCGTCCGTCCCAGGAACGTCAGCACCAGCAACACGCCGCCGACCTCCGCGAGGTAGCCGAGACGCTTCGGAAAGGCGCCACTCCTCACGATGAGCCAGCCAACGATGAGGAGCGATAAGCCGAGGAGGCCGAACCTGAAGGCGCCGGCCGGATCCGACGACTCACCTCTGAGCTCGCCCACCTCCTTGGCAAGGGTCAGGGCGCTGTTCTGGAGCTGGCCCACGGATCCGAAGATCCCAAGCAAGAGGGCGAGGAGCGCGAAGCCCCAATCGCGATCTCGGAGCTTCATGTACAGGGCCACGGCGACCGGGGTGCCCAGCAGGGCTCCCAGGAGGCCCAGCGCGAGCCAGACCAGGGCTACGGGTCGCTCCGCCCCGTAGACGATGAAGCCGAAAAGCACGCCGTAGGCGAGTCCTCCGATGCCGACCAGGATCGAGCAGGTCCCCGCGAACCTCTGGAAAGTCCGAGTCATCCCTTACCTCCTCCCGAGCGACCATCCTGCCGCCCGGTGGGTGCGGGAGGCAAACCCGGGGCCGGGTACATTAGCCCGGTGACTGAGGGCAACCTCACCAGAGACGAGGCCCGAGAGCGGGCCCGGCTGATCTCCGATGCCGAGTACGACGTGCACCTCGACCTGGGGCGCGACGAGCTCTTCGGCGCGGAGACCGTCATTCGCTTCGACCTGGCCGAAGCCGGAGCGTCGACCTTCCTCGAGTGCACGGACGCCCGGGTGGAGGAGATCACGGTGAACGGGACCGGCGTCGATCCTTCCGCCCACGACGGCGCCCGGATCACGCTCGGCGACCTCGAAACCGAGAACGAGGTGCGGATCGTGACGGTGGGCTCGTACTCGACCACCGGCAGGGGCGTGAACCGCTTCCACGATCCCATGGACGACCGGGTGTACGTGCACACCGACTCGGAGCCATTCGAAGCCCATCGCGTCTACCCGTGCTTCGACCAGCCGGACGTCAAGGCGCGGTTCCGATTCTCGGCCACAGTGCCCGATGGGTGGGAGGTCGTCTCGAACGCCCGGGCCGCGGGCGATCCCGAGAAGACCGGCGAGGTCGTGCGCTGGCAGTTCGAGCAGACGCCGCGCATACCTCCGTACATCACGGTCCTGACGGCGGGACCCTTCCACGTCGTCCGAGACCGCCACGGCGACATCGACCTAGGCCTGTACTGCCGACGGTCGCTGGCGGAGCACCTCGACCCGGACGAGTGGCTCGAGGTCACGAAGCAAGGGTTCGACTTCTTCCATCAGGCGTTCGGCTACCCGTACCCGTTCGACAAGTACGACCAGGTGGTCGTGCCCGAGTTCGCGGCAGGCGCTATGGAGAATCCGGGCTGCGTGACCTTCCACGAGCGGTACATCTTCCGCTCGCGCGTCACCGGCACGGAGCGCGAGCTTCGAGCCAGCACGATCCTGCACGAGATGGCCCACATGTGGTTCGGCGACCTGGTCACGATGCGCTGGTGGGACGACCTGTGGCTCAACGAGTCGTTCGCCTCCTACATGGGAGTGCTTTCCGAGGTAGAAGGGACCCGCTTCAAGGAGGGCTGGACGATCTTCGCCAACTACGAGAAGACCTGGGCGCTCCAGCAGGACCAGCTCCCGACCACGCACCCGATCGTGTCCGACATCGCGGATGTGCAGTCGGTGCACCTGAACTTCGACGGGATCACCTACGCGAAGGGAGCGGCTGTCCTCAAGCAGCTCGTTGCCTGGGTAGGTCTCGACAGGTTCCTCGAGGGGATGAAGATCTACTTCGCTCGCCACGAGTACGGCAACGCCGAGCTCTCGGACTTCCTCGATGCTCTCGAGGAGGTCTCGGGGCGGGACCTGCGCTCCTGGTCCGGGGAGTGGCTGGAGACCCCGGGCGTCAACACACTGTCTCCGCGCTTCGAGGAGCGCGACGGAACGTTCGAGCGCTTCGAGGTCAAGCAGCACGCACCCGCCGAGCAGCCCACACTGAGATCGCACCGCATCGCGGTCGGGCTGTACGACGACCGCGACGGCAAGCTCATCCGAACGCAGCGAGTCGAGCTCGACTTGGTGGGTGAGGCCACGGAGGTCGGTGACCTGCAGGGTGTGCGCGTCCCGGCCTTGACGCTCCTGAACGACGACGACCTCAGCTTCGCGAAGATCCGGTTCGACCCGCTATCGCTGAAGACGCTCCGGGAGCGGCTGTCCGACGTCGAGGACTCGCTGGCGAGGTCCGTCTGCTGGACGGCGCTATGGGACATGACCCGCGACGGCGAGCTCCCGGCGCGCGAGTTCCTCGACCTCGCCCTGCGGCACGCTCCGGCAGAGAGGGAGGTCGGCGCGCTCGAGCGGGTCCTGGCGCAGGCGCAGATGGCCGTGAAGCTGTACGGCGACCCTTCTGCTCGCGGTGCCGGCGGAGAGCGGCTCGCGCGGGCGGCCATGGATCAGGGAGGGCGGGCGTCGGCCGGCGGCGATCACCAGCTCGCGTGGATCCGCACATTCGTTTCCGTGGCGACCACGGATGAGCATCTCGAGATGGTGCGTGGCCTGCTCGACGGCTCACTCGAGATCGAGGGCGTGGCCGTGGACACCGAGCTGAGATGGCACATCGTGCAGTCGCTGGCTGCGTCGGGCGCGACCGACTCGGAAGCCCTGGTACAGGCCGAGCGCGGGCGAGACCCGACGGATCTCGGCGCGCGTCACGCAGCCGCCGCTCTTGCGGCGCGGCCGACCGAGGCCGCAAAGTCCGAGGCGTGGGACCGGGTGACGGAAGACCGATCGCTCACGCTGGCGATGACCGACGCGATAATGCGCGGGTTCCAGCAGCCGGAGCAGGAGAGCCTCCTCCAGCCCTACGCGGCTCGCTACATGGAGGAGCTGGATGGGATCTGGGACGAGAGAGGGCTGGACTTCTCCCTCGACTTCGGAGAGGGGCTGTTCCCCCGCTGGATGGTCGGGGAGGACACGGTCGAGCTGGTCGATCGTGGCCTTGCGCGTGACGACCTTCCAGGTCCTCTCCGCCGACTTCTCCTCGAGGGCAAGGACCGGTTGTTGCGCGCGCTTCGAGCGCGCCGCGTGGACGAGCAGTCCGCCCGGAGGTGAGCCGGTACCGCTGGGTCGTCCTGGCGCTCGGGATGAGCGCCCAGGCCGCGTTCGCTGCGATCTTCCAGGGCCTTCCGTCGATCGGCCCGGCGCTGCGTCAGGAGTTCGGGCTGTCGCTTCCCCAGTTCGGGGCGTTGCTCGGCGCGATGACCCTGGGAGCGACGCTGTCACTACTTCCCTGGGGCGTCTTGATCGACAGGTCGGGGGAGCGTTGGCCCCTGTCTGCAGGCATCGCGATCTGCGGTGCGGCGCTCTGGCTCGGAACCACCGGGGGCGCGGGCGTGCTGGCCTCGGGGCTGTTCGTCGTCGGCGCGTTCGGGGCGGTCGCCAACGTGGCCAGCGGCAGCGCGGTCGCGGGGTGGTTCGGACCGAGCGAGCGCGGGCTCGCGCTCGGGATCCGGCAGGCCGCGGTGCCGCTCGGCGGAGCCATCGCCGCGGTGGCGTTGCCTCCGCTGGTTGCGGGAACGAGTCCGAAGCACGGCCTCGTCGCGCTCGCCGTCGTGTGCGGGGTTGTGGCGGTGGCTTGCGCGGCGGGAGTCCGCGATGCGGCCTCGCGGCCGAAGGAAAGAGGGAAGGGACCCTACCGAGACAGGAGACTCTGGCGTCTGGCACTGGCCAGCTCGCTGCTGGTCGCCTCGCAGGTCAGCGTGATCGGCTTCCTGACGATCTTCTTCCACGACGAGCGTGGGTTCTCCGACGTGGCCGCGGGGATCTCGCTGGCCGCGGTCCAGGTCGCGGGCATCGGCGTGCGCATCGGCGTCGGCAGGTGGTCGGACAGGCTCGCGCTGCGCCTCGCTCCGCTGTCGCGGATGGCGCTGGCCATGGGCGTATCGTGGCTCGTGGCGCCTCTACTGTTGGACTCGCCGGACGCCCTGCTGGTTCCGGTGCTGGTTGTCGCCGGCACGCTCTCGTTCAGCTGGAACGGCCTGTCGTTCACGGCGGCCGCCGAGCTTGCGTCCGCGGGGCGCAGCGGGACCGCCATCGCGTTGCAGCAGACGGCGCTGTTCGCCTCGGCAGCTGTCGCGGCGCCTGCATTCGGGGCGCTGGTCTCGACGGCCGGATGGAGGGTTGCCTTCCTCTGCCTGGCGGCCGGTCCGTTCGTGGCCTGGGGGCTCCTGAGGCCTTTGGTTCGGGGCGAGCCGGGGACTACGGTCCGAGTTTGACGTGGCCGTCCCCCGTTCGGCCCATACCCTAGGCCTCCCAAGCGGCCCGATCGCCCCCTCGGGCTAAACGGAGGGGGTCAGCCGGCCGATAGCAATGTCATGACGCGGCGTCATAACGGCCCTTCTTCTGCCGCGCCTGAACCGAAGGACGGAATGCTCGTCCGGCTTCGCGAGTCCCGCCGCTCCCGAAGCCGTGCAGAGCTCCTCCAGCGGGTGGCGACGGAGATCTCAGACTGCAATACGGAGCAAGACGTCCTCGCAGTGACGGCCAGGGCCTTGGGAGAGCTCTGCCCCGAGGGGGCCTTTACCGCATCTGTATGGATCGGGCCTTCCGAGCGGATGCGGGTAACCGACGATCACGGGCGACCCACCGTCTCGGAGATCGAGCAGCCCTTCGATCTCAGCGGCGTCCTCGGCCCAGAGGTCACGGCGGCCCTGCGCTCGGGAAGAACTGTTCGGTTCGACCCGATCGAGTCTTCTCCGCTCTTCCTCGCCGCGTTCCGGCATGGCATCGCCGTACCGATCCACGGCGAAGAGTTCCACGGCGTGATGCTATGCACTCAGCGCCGGTCCTTCTCTGAGAGCCTCGGCAGGGCGCTGGGCGGCCTGGCGGCCGATGCCTCGATGGCGCTGGAAAAGGTGTCCTCGGCATCGAAGCTTCACAGACTTCTGGAGGTTTCGTCGGACGTCGTGAGCGTCGTCGCAGCCGACGGGACGATCCTGTACCAGAGCCCATCTTCCAGCCGCGTCTTCGGGCACGCCTCGGACGTGCTCGTCAACACGAACCTCGGCGAGCTCATGCATCCTGACGACGAGCTGGGCACGCTGGCCATGATCGGTCGCGTCGCGAAGGGCATCGCGGCCGAGACCGAGTTCGAGGCCCGCTGGCGGCACGCCGATGGTAGCTGGCGCCACTCCGAGACAGTCATCACGAACCTCATGGACGACCCCTCGATCGGGGGGCTGGTCCTCAACACGCGCGACGTATCCGACCGCAAGAGGCTCGAGGAGGAGCTCGCGCACAGAGCGCTGCACGACCCACTGACCGACCTCGCCAATCGCGCGCTGTTCAAGGAGTCCGTAGAGCGCGCCCTTCGCCGCAGCGGCCGCAACGGACGTTCGGTCGCCGTTGTGTTCCTCGACGTGGACGACTTCAAGCGCGTCAACGACAGCCTGGGTCACGAGGCCGGCGACCGGATGCTCTCGGCCGTTGCCGACCGCGTGCGACACAGCGTGAGGCCCTACGACGTGGCGGCTCGACTCGGTGGAGACGAGTTCGCGGTCCTGCTCGAGAACGCCGACCTGCGCGTCGCCGGCTCGGTCGCGGAGCGGATCCTGCGCGGTCTCGACTCGCCCATCCAGGTGGACGGCCGCGAGGTGTCGGCGAAGGGGAGCCTCGGTATCGCCGTTGGCGGCCCGGGAGACGACGTCGAGGACGTCATGCGCAACGCGGATGTGGCCATGTACAAGGCGAAAGCGCGAGGGAAGGGACGTTACGAGGTATTCGAGCCGGGGATGAACGCCTCGGCCGTCGAGCGCATGGAGCTGGCTGCCGACCTTCGTCGGGCCGTCGAAGGTCGGCAGTTCATCCTCCACTACCAGCCGATCGTCGGGCTGGATGAGGGGTCGATCATCGGGGTGGAGGCGTTGCTGCGCTGGAAGCACCCCCGCCGAGGCCTGGTGGGTCCCGTTGATTTCATCCAGACCGCCGAGGAGACGGGGCTCATCGTCCCGATCGGCCGCTGGGTGCTGAACGAGGCCTGCAGGCAGCTCAGGCAGTGGCAGGATCGCCACGGCGACCCGCCCCTGAGCGCCGCCGTCAATGTCTCCGTCAAGCAGCTTCAGGACGCGAGGTTCGTCGGTGACGTCCGGAACGCGCTGGCGACCACCGGCCTCGACCCGATGTCTCTGACCCTGGAGATCACCGAGACGGTCTTGATGAGCAACACGGATCAGGTTCTCGCGCGGCTCGAGGAGCTCCGCGCGGTCGGCGTACGCCTGTCACTCGATGACTTCGGCACCGGCTACGCGTCGCTCGGCTACCTGGCCAGGTTCCCGCTGAACGTGCTCAAGGTTGACCGCTCGTTCATCCAGGGTGTCGGGACCGAGCAGGAGTCGAGCCTGACGCCGGTCATGGTCTCGATCGGACACAGCCTCGGCCTGCAGACGATAGCCGAGGGTGTCGAGGACCCCTCCCAGGTGGCACACCTTAGGAAGCTCGGCTTCGACGCGGCTCAGGGCTTCCTGTTCTCCCGCCCTGCGAGCGCCGACGAGATGGACACGCTCCTGGGCGTGCGAAAGCTCGTCCGGGACTTCACCGCTTACAACGAGGACGAGAGCCCTACGCGCCTGCAGTGATAAGGCCGAGCTCCTCCAGCGTTCTGGTCGGAACCACGTGGCAGTACGGCTCGTGGCCGTTCTTCTCGTAGTACTCCTGGTGGTAGCCCTCGGCGGGGTAAAAGGTCGACAGGGGCTCGATGCTCGTGGCTATCGGGCGCTGGAAGCGCGCCTGGGCCCTCGCCTTGGACTCCGTCGCGGCGAGCTTCTGGTCGTCATCGTGAGTGAAGACCACGCTCCTGTACTGGTCGCCGATGTCCGGGCCTTGCCTGTCCACCTGCGTGGGGTCGTGCATGGCCCAGAACACCTCGAGTAGCTGCTCGTAGCTCACCTTGTTGGCGTCGAAGATGACCTGGGCGACCTCGGCGTGGCCGGTCGTGTGGGAGCAGACCTCCTCGTAGGTCGGGTTCTCGGTGTGGCCGCCCGCGTAGCCGACCTTCACATCGGTCACGCCCGGCACGCGCCGGAACACGTACTCGACTCCCCAGAAACAGCCGGCTCCAAATGTGGCCTCAGCCATGAGATCCCTCCCTCGCTTGTGAGGGTTTCAACGATACGGGAGGCTCCGGGATTCCGTGCTGGCTGGGGTGTGGTCGGGGGGGACTCTGTCAAGAATGAACGGTGCTTTCAACCGGTCGGCGCAACACCGACGATGGTCGGGATGCCGACCGGGAGGTGGCGGATGCGCCGAGGGGGAAGTCCTGGGCTGTCGAGGGAACTGAAGGATCAGATCTGGGCCCTTTGGAAGCAGGGTCATTTACCAAAGGACATCAGCCGGGCGCTCGGACCGAAGTGGTGGTCGATCCGTCATGTGATCACTGCTAGCGGGGGTTGTCAGCCGGCAGTTCGGTGCCGCTCTCCCAGAGCGCTTTCTCTCACCGAGAGGGAGGAGATCTCCCGAGGGATGGCGGAAGGAGCCTCGGTCAGATCCATCGCCCTCAAGCTGGGAAGGGCTCCGTCCACGGTCAGCAGAGAGATCTCCCGGCATGGAGGACGGACCCGGGTACAGGGCTGCGGTCGCCGATGAAAGGGCGTGGGAGCGGGCTCGCCGGCCGAAGCCATGCAAACTCGCTACCCATCCCGAGCTGAGGCACCTCGTCGCCGCGAAGCTTGCAGAGGACTGGTCCCCTCAGCAAATCTCGGGATGGCTCGAGCGGACCTACCCTGGGCACCAGGAATTTCAGGTGTCGACCGAGACGATCTACCGGAGCCTGTTCGTGCAGGCCAGGGGGGTGCTCCGCAAGGAGCTCACC